>JANMMQ010000208.1:0-5228 GCA_031373465.1 Ilumatobacteraceae bacterium
GTCGAACCCTGTGTCCAACACGTCGATGCGCTTGGCATCGGCGACGATCGAATCGATGGCTGCCCGCAGCGTGGCGACCTCTTCCGGGAGCGTCATGTCGATCATTCCCAGGACGTCCTCGTGCTCCGCCGCGGAGACGAAGTCCGCGACACCTTCCGCGGGAGTCGCAGCGCCTCCGTTGTTGCTCGCTCCGAGGAACGAGTAGGTCGTGAAGCCGCCCGCGCCGATCAACGCCGTGACAGCAGCGATGACACCGGCGCGACGGGCCCGCCCTGTAGGCCGATGGACAGTGACCACCGAGATCTCATCGGGCGATCGCACGGCGACCGGTGCATGATTGGCGAGCTCGGCGAGCCGCTGTCGCAGCACGGTCTCGACTTGAGCGAGTTCCAGGTCGGACAGCGATGTCATCGGATCACCTCTCGAAGTTCGGCGAGCCCTCGTCGCACCAAGGTGCGCACGGTGCTCCTACGGCATTTCAGGTTGGCGGCGATCTCTTCGTCGGGAAGGTCGCAGAGATAGCGCAGAACGATTGCCGATCGCTGACGGAGCGGCAGCGCCATCAGCGCGTCGCGCAACTCGACCAGGCCGACATCCATGACTGCGTCGCCGGCTTTGTCGGGAGTCGGCGCCGCGACCGAACGGCGGTGCAACGATCGGCACCGGTTGACGACGGCGACCCGGAGATACGACGCCGGCTCGGCCAACGTATCGATGCGCGAGCCGACCTTGGCGAACACGTCTTGAACGACGTCTTCGGCCGCAGGCGCGGAGCCGGTGAGAACGAAGGCAACACGCAGCAGGTCGCGGTAGGCCGCGATGTACACCGCTTCCGATCCTGCCCAGACTTTTGACGCTGCGATTGGCGATTCGACAACTGGCGATTCCACGATTGGAATGCGAGTCGACTCCGGGAACGCGTCGCTCATGGCGAGATTCATACTTGGTATCACGCACCGCGAGCGCGTTCCGTTTCAAATTCTTTGCGAGTGTTTCCGTTCCACGCTGCTCAAACGAGTGTTTCCTGCTCACCCGGGGTGGCCGCAAGCACTCGTTCAGGTTGTCTGCCCGCCGATGATCGTCGAAGCGACCAGCGAAACGCCGGGCCGGTAGACGAAGTCGATCGGTTTGTCCGTCTGGAGGACGGCGAGATCCGCCCGGGCACCCGTGGCGACGATTCCGATGTCGACCCGTCTCAATGCCGCCGCCCCTCCCGCCGTAGCGGCCCAGATCGCCTCGTTGATCGTCATGTTCATGTCGCGCACCGCCAGCGCGATGCAGAACGGGATCGACGTCGTGTAGCTCGAGCCAGGGTTGCAGTTCGATGCCAGCGCCGACCGGCCACCCGCATCGAGCAGCCGGCGCGCATTCGGGTAGGGCTGGCGCGTCGAGAAGTCGGTAGCAGGTAGGAAGGTAGCGATCGTCTCGCTGCCGGCCAGAGCGGCGATGTCGTCGTCGGACAGGTAGGTGCAATGGTCGGCGGAGGCGCATCCCAGTTCGACAGCCAGCTGCACTCCCGGCCCGTGCCCGAGCTGGTTGGCGTGCAGCCTCAGACCGAGACCCGCTTCCCGTCCGGCGTGCAGCACGGCCCGGCATTGGTCGACATCGAACGCCCCTCGCTCGCAGAACGCATCGATCCATCGCGCATGCGGCGCGCACTCGGTCAACATCTCTCCGCAGACCAGGGCGACGTAGTCATCGACTCGATCGACGAACTCCGGCGGCACGACGTGTGCACCGAGGAACGTGGTCTCAGCGGTCAGGTGGCGTGCCACCCGCAACGTGCGCGCTTCGTGGCCGGCCGTCAGCCCGTACCCGGACTTGACCTCGATAGTCGTGGTACCCGATTGCCGTGCTTCGGCCAGCAGCGAGGTAGCCTTGACGAGCAACTCGTCGTCGGTCGCGGCACGCGTCGCGGAGACGGTCGTGAGTATCCCCCCTGCTTCGTAGCTGCGTCCGGCCATGCGCGCCGCGAACTCTTCCGACCGGTCGCCGCCGAACACCAGGTGGCTGTGGCTGTCGACGAAGCCGGGCAGCACGCAGCGACCGGCGACGTCGATTCGCCGATCAGCGATGGGTGGCCGCCCGGTGCCAACCGACTCGATCACCTCGTCGATCATCAGCACCCACGCGTTACGCAGCTCGCCCGTTGCGCCGACCTCGAACTGCGCGTCGTTGGTGATCAGCCGCCCGATGTTCTCGATGACCGTCGATCGCCCGCTCATGACCACACCGCGGCGATCGAGCGTTGCAGTTCGGCGGCGACGTCGATCTTGCGATGAACCCCGTCGGCAACGACCACCTCGCCCGCGACGACGACGTGGTGAACGTCGCCAGCGACCGCAGCGAACACGACGGCCGCGCCCGCATGATCAGCGTCGATTCCGGCCAGTCGCGTGGAGGTCAGCGACACCGTGGTCAGATCAGCCAGCGCACCGACAGCAATGCGGCCGCCGTCACTCCAGCCGAGGCTGCGATAGCCCGCCTCCGACGCTGCGGTCAGGAGCTCGCCGGGACGGTGCGTGCCGCGTCGCAACGAAGCCAAGCGCTGATCGAGCTCGAGCGCCCGGGCCTCTTCGAACGGATCGATGACCGCGTGCGAGTCGCTGCCGATGCACATCGGGATTCCCGCCGCGCGCAGGTGTGTGGTCGGGCCGATCCCGTCGGCGAGATCGCGCTCGGTCGTCGGGCAGATGCAACAGGTTGAATGGCTTGACTGCAGGAGCGCTACGTCGTGATCGGTCAGATGGGTGGCGTGCACCGCTGTGAACCTCTCGCTGAGGACGCCTTGGCGATCCAGCAACTCGGTCGGTGTGCAGCCGTGCGCCGCAAGACACTGTTCGTTCTCGGCAGGCTGCTCGCTGACGTGCGCGTGAAGGACCGTGGCCCGTGCCGCGGCCCACTCGGCGACAGGCGACATCGACTGCGGGTCGACACTGCGTACCGAATGGATCGCCGCGCCGATCTTGACCGTGGTTGTACCGACGAGACCGTCCACTCTGTGCGCCCACGCCTGTGCATCGCCATCGCTGAAGCGGTGCTGCGTCGGGTTGAGAGGGAGATCGTTCCTCATGCCGGCGCGCAGGTAGCAGGTGTCGAGAAGGGTCATCCGGACCCCGGCTGCCTCCGCCGCCTCGACCAACACCTGACCCATCTCGTTCGGATGCGCATATGGAGTGCCGCCGATGTCGTGATGCAGGTAGTGGAACTCACCGACACACGTGTACCCGGCGAGCACCATCTCCGCGAACACTGCCGTGGCGAGGTCTCTGTACGAGTCAGGCTGCAGCCGGTCGGCCAGCGCGTACATGCGATCGCGCCACGTCCAAAACGAGCCGGTCTCTCCGTGGGTACGACCGCGTAGCCCGCGGTGAAAGGCGTGACTGTGCGCGTTTGCCAGTCCCGGCAGTGTCAATCCACGGAGAACGTGATGGTGATCGTGGTCGTGTGCTCCGCGCTCGGCACCGACGGCCACAGAGGTGATGCGGTCGTCCTCCACGGTGATGGCGACATCGTGCTCGACCTCACCGTCGAGATCCCCGAGCCATGCGAGCTCACACCAGTAGGTCGTCACGGGCTGGCGTCACGACCCGACGCGGTCGACGAACTTGGTGATGCGCTCGACGAACGCTGCACGATGGAACCGCTCGAACTGCTCCCATGTCGTGAAGGTGCGCGGATCGACAACACGATCGAGGAACAGCACACCGTCGAGATGATCGCATTCGTGTTGGAACGTGCCCGCCGTCAGTCCTCGCCTGATCTCGTCGTGAGCGACGCCATCACGATCCAGATATCGAACTCGCACGTTGACGTTGCGCATCACCGAGCCGCGCAGGTTCGGCACGGACAAGCAACCCTCGTTGATCTCGACCAGTTCATCGTCGACCGGCTCGATGATCGGGTTGACCACCACTGTCAACGGGATGCGCGGCTTGTAGGGATACCGCGGGTTGTCGCCGACTTCGATCGTGGCGATCCGTATCGGGACACCGACCTGATTGGCCGCTATTCCGGCGCCGTTGGCATTGCGCATCGTGTCGATGAGATCGTCGATGAACTGCTGAGTCTCCGACGACGCCAGCTCCTCGGCGGTGACCTCGCGAGCGCGCTCGCGCAGAACGGGGTGCCCGACCGTGACGATCTCGCGCACGCTCATTGCTGCTCGTCCGACTCGGACATGGGGATGCGCACGCCGCGCTCGGCAGCGACGTCGATCGCCCGTTGGTAGCCCGCATCGGCGTGACGGATCACTCCCATGCCAGGGTCGGTGACAAGCACCCTCGAGAGCTTCTGCGCTGCGAGGTCGGTTCCATCGGCCACAACCACCATCCCAGCATGGATCGACCGCCCGATCCCGACACCCCCACCGTGATGGATGCTGACCCATGTCGCACCACTGGAGGTGTTGACCAGCGCGTTGAGCAGCGGCCAGTCAGCGATCGCATCGCTGCCGTCGGCCATCGATTCGGTCTCTCGGTACGGCGACGCGACGGAGCCGGAGTCGAGGTGATCGCGTCCGATGACGATCGGCGCGGAGACCTCGCCGGTACGGACCATCTCGTTGAATCGCAGACCCAGTCGATGGCGCTCGCCGTAGCCGAGCCAGCAGATGCGGGCGGGCAAGCCCTGAAACGCAACCCTCTCCCTGGCCAGTTCGATCCAGCGGTGAAGGTCCTTGTCATCGGGGAACTCGTCGAGCACGGCCCGGTCGGTCGCCGCGATGTCGGCAGGATCGCCCGACAACGCGACCCAACGGAACGGCCCTTTGCCCTCGCAGAACAGCGGGCGGATGTAGGCAGGCAGGAATCCCGGGTAGTCGAATGCCCGGTCGAAACCGCCGAGCTTGGCCTCGGTCCGAAGGCTGTTGCCGTAGTCGAAGACCTCGCTGCCCTTGTCGAGGAAGCCGACCATTGCCCGGCAGTGGGTAGCCATGCTTTCGCGGGCGCGGCGAATGAGCTCCTGAGGGTCGCTGCGCGCCAGTTCGGCTGTTGCCTCGGGGGTGAGATCTGCAGGGACGTAGCTGAGCGGATCGTGGGCGCTGGTCTGATCGGTGACGATGTCGGCGGGAAAGTCCATCTCGAGCAGCTTGGGAACCACGATCGCCGCGTTACCCACCAGTCCGACCGACAACGCACGTTTCTCGTCTCGCGCCCGTATACAACGCGCGACCGCATCGTCGAGCGAGTCGGCCACCTCGTCGAGATAGCGCGTCTCGACACGCCGGC
>JANMMQ010000210.1:0-8832 GCA_031373465.1 Ilumatobacteraceae bacterium
CCCGCGCGCCCGTGCAGCGATCAGCGGCAGCCGTTCGTCGGGCGCCGTCGGCGCGGCGAACATCACGGTCTCGATCCCTTCGTCGTCGGCTGCCGCGCACCACGGTCCCGACTCTTCCAGAGGGAGATCAGGCACCAATGCAGCGGCGATGCCCGCTGCCTTGAGTTGGTGCGCGAACCTGCGGTGCCCCGCGTGGTGCACCGTGTTGTAGTACATCATCACTGCCAGCGGGATGCCGGCATCGAGATCGCGCGCCTCGTCGAGGATCGAGACCGGCGTGGCGCCCGCCTCGAGCGCCATCTGCGACGCGTGCTGAATGACGGGACCGTCCATGACAGGGTCCGAGAACGGCAGACCGATCTCGATGGCGTCGGCTCCGGCAGCCGCTATCGCGCGAACCGCGTCCTGCCAGCCGTCGAGGCCACCGGTGATGTAGGGCACCAGGAGCTTGCGGCCTGCGGCTCGCTGCTGACGCAGTGCCGACTCCAAGGCTCCGGTCATCGGGCCAGGATGTCCATCATCTGGGCAACATCCTTGTCACCGCGGCCGGACAGGTTCATCAACACCGTGCAGCCCTTCAACGACGCTGCCTCGCGCACGATCCAGGCGAGCGCGTGAGCGCACTCCAGGGCAGGAATGATCCCCTCCGCCCTGGCCAGCAGCTGAAACGCGTCGATGACCTCGAGGTCGGTGACGGATGGGTACTCAGCCCGGCCGATCGAGGCGAGATAGCTGTGCTCGGGCCCGACACCCGGATAGTCGAGGCCGGCGGAGATCGACTGGGCTTCGAGCACCTGACCGTATTCGTCCTGCAGCAAATAGCTGCGCATGCCGTGCACCACACCGGGTTGCCCACGGCCGACGGCGGCTCCCCCAGCCGGCTCGACACCAACGAGACGGGTCCGTGCGTCGACGAAACCCGAGAAGATCCCGATCGCGTTCGAGCCGCCACCCACGCAGGCCACCACGACATCTGGCACGTCACCGAACAGGTCCCTGCATTGCTGGTGCGCTTCGTCGCCCACCACCCGGTGGAACTCACGCACCATCCACGGGTACGGGTGCGGGCCCATCACAGATCCGAGGCAGTAGTGCGTTGTGCCGACCGACGCGACCCAGTCACGCATTGCCTCGTTCACCGCGTCTTTCAAAGTTCGACTTCCGCTCTGCACGGCCTCGACCTCGGAGCCCAGCAACTTCATGCGGAACACGTTGAGCGCCTGACGCTCGACGTCGACTGCACCCATGTACACCTTGCACTCCATGCCGAGCAGCGCCGCTGCAGTAGCACTGGCGACGCCGTGCTGCCCGGCACCGGTCTCGGCAACGAGGCGGGTCTTGCCCATCCGCTTGGCAAGCAGCGCCTGTCCGAGCACGTTGTTGATCTTGTGGGAGCCGGTGTGATTGAGATCCTCACGCTTCAGCACCAGGCGAATGCCCAGCTGTGAGCTGAGGTTGGCGCACTCGGTGAGAATCGACGGCCGCCCCGCGTATTGCCTGAGTTGACGGTCGAGCTCTTCTCGAAACCCGGGATCCGCCCACGCCTCGCGGAAGGCCTGCTCCAGTTCCTGGCATGCGGGCACGAGGGTTTCGGGAACGAAACGACCACCGAATTCGCCGAAACGTCCGGTAGCCGATGGTTCTGCCATCAGCGACATCATCTACTCCTCGTCGTCGGCCCAGTCGTAGGGCATCGAATCCGGTCCGAGATGCTGCTGCGGTGCAGCGGCGCGGGCTCGTTCGATGAACGCTTTGACCTTCATCGGGTCCTTGAGGCCGGGCGATTTCTCGACACCGCTCGACACGTCGACACCCCAGGGTTGGACCTTGCGAACCGCCGTTGCGACGTTGTCGGGGTCGAGACCACCGGCCAGGATCAGCCTCGGACCTTCCGGAATTTCTCCGAGCAGCGACCAGTCGAACAATTCGCCGGAACCAGGCGAGGGCGCGTCGACCATGATCAGGTCCGTGCCGAAGTCCTTGATGCGCCGAGCGTCGGCCGACCCGGCAACAACGGCCTTGATGACCCAGCGGATCTGCGCGGCGACCTCGGCGACCATCGACGGAGACTCGTGCCCGTGCAACTGTGCCGCTTTGAGGCCGGCTCGATTGACGGTGTCGATCACCCGGCTGGGTAACTCGTCGCGGAAAACACCGACGGTGAGGATCTCGGGCGGCAGCCGGCGGGTGATGTTGTACACCTGCTGCGGCGCGATCTGACGAGGCGACGGAGCGAAGATGAAGCCGACGGCGTCGGCGCCCATAGCAACCGCGAACAGCGCGTCGTCCTCATTCGTGATCCCGCAGATCTTGACGAACATCAGGAGTTCTCGGCTGTGGCCAAACGCACCGGCCCAACGTATCGGGCCGAGGTGGGGTCGGGCGGGATCGATTTGCAGCTAGACGACGCGAAGGTCGGCGATTGCCGCTGCCGGATCCGGGGACGTGACGAGCGATTCGCCGACGAGCACTGCGTGATAACCGGCGCTGCGAAGGCTCTGCGCGTCGTCCCGACCGCGAACTCCGCTCTCGGCGACCTTCACGACGTTCGAAGGGATCACCCCCGCCATGCGCACAGCGCGTTCGTGGTCGACGCGAAATGTGACCAGGTCGCGTTGGTTGACACCGATGATCGATGCACCGGCGTCGAGAGCGATTTCCAACTCGACTTCATCGTGGATCTCGACGAGCACGTCGAGGCCGATCGACATCGCCAAGTCGTGGAACGCTCGCAACTCTGCCTTCTCGAGCGCCGCTGCGATCAGTAGCACGCAGTCCGCGCCGATGATCCGGGCGTCGACCACGTCTCGTTCGTCGACCGTGAAGTCCTTGCGCAACACCGGCAAGTTGCACGCCGCGGCTGCGGCCTGCAAGTCGGCAACGGAACCGCCGAAATGGGGGCTGTCGGTCAAGACCGACAGACAACTGGCTCCGCCGAGCTCGTATGCCTTTGCGATCGTCGCCGGGTCCAGCTCAGCGAGGAGGTCGCCCTTCGAAGGGGACCGGCGCTTGATCTCACCGATCACCGCGAGGGCCGATTGACCGCGCAATGCTTCGGCAAAGTCACGCGTCGGCGGCATCGTCAACGCCTCGGTGATGAGCGTATCGAGGGAGCGACGGTCCGACGCGGCCACCGCCCGGTGTTGTTCGAGGATGCTGTCGAGGTAGGTCGTCACGTTTTCGCCCCCCTAGAGCCCGAGACGGGCGCCGACCTCGGCGAGCAACGATTCGATCGGTACCCGAACCTGCTCGGTCGTATCCCGGTCGCGGATCGTCACCGCCCCGTCGTCGAGCGAGTCGAAGTCGACCGTTACGCACAGCGGCGTGCCGATCTCGTCCTGCCGTCGATAGCGACGGCCGATCGCCTGCGTCTCGTCGTAGTCGACCATGTAACGCTCGCTCAACTGCTTGCGGATCTGATGGGCCAGCGGCGTCAGCGTGTCCTTCTTCGACAGTGGAAGGACTGCGACCTTGTACGGGGCGAGCTGTGGGTGCAACCGGAGAACGGTGCGCGTCTCGTCGTTGACGATGTCCTCGTCGTAGGCGGCGAGCAGGAAGATAGCGAACAGCCGGGTAACGCCGACAGCGGGCTCGATGACGTACGGCTGATAGCGCTCGTTCGTTGCCTGGTCGAAGTAATCGAGCTTCTCACCGGAATGCTCCGAGTGCTGCCTGAGGTCGAAGTCGGTGCGCTGAGCGATGCCCTCCAACTCGTCCCACCCCCACGGGAACAGAAACTCGACGTCGGACGTGCCAGCGGAGTAATGCGACAACTCATCCGCCTCGTGGGCGCGGAGCCGCAGCATCTCGCTCGGGATGCCGAGGTCCCGATACCAATCCATCCGCTCGGTGCACCAGTACTCGAACCACTTCGAGCTGTCCGCCGGAGGCACGAAGTACTCGAGCTCCATCTGTTCGAACTCTCGGGTGCGGAAGATCCAGTTCTGCGGAGTGATCTCGTTGCGGAAGCTCTTGCCCACCTGGGCGATACCGAAAGGTGGCCTACGACGAGTCGAGTTGAGCACGTTGCTGAAGTTGATGAACGTTCCCTGCGCCGTCTCCGGACGGAGGTAGGCCACCGCGCCGGCGTCCTCCACCGGCCCGGCGTGGGTCTTGAACATCAGGTTGAACTGCCTCGGCTCCGTGAAGGTGCCCTGCATGCCGCAGTTCGGGCATGTCGTGGGGTCGTCGAGCTTGTCGAGGCGCCAGCGGGTTTTGCAATTGGTGCAATCGACCAGTGGATCGGTGAAGTTGGCCAGATGGCCGCTGGCCTCCCACACTTGCGGTGGCCCGAGAACGGCGGCATCGATCAGCACGACATCGTCGCGCTTCTGCACCGTCGAACGGATCCAGGCCTCGCGGATGTTCCGCAACAGCAGAGCGCCGAGCGGGCCGTAGTCGTACGTGCTGCGGAAGCCGCCGTAGATCTCGGCCGAGGGGAACACGAAGCCCCGCCTCTTGCAGAGGTTGACAACTTGATCGAGCTCGGTCGCAGGCATACCCGTGCAAGGCTACGAGCGAGGGCGATGCTCCCGCGAACGAGTTGCGCGACAACATCCAAGTATCCTCCACCGTTGTCGTAGGCGTGGATGGGAGAACAATGAGCGGTGCACGAGAGATTTCGGCGGCGTTGACGATCGCTGTCGCACTTGTTATGACGGCTTGCAACGATTCGGGTGACTCGACAGCAACCACAGTGGACTCGTCCGCTGTCACCACCTCGACCTCGTCGACATCGGCAACCGGGGCGACGGGCACCATCAACGGAGGGACTGGCACTTCGACGGGAGCCAGCACGACCGTCAGTGGCCGCACGACGACGACAACAACGCCGACGAAGGCGTCGACGACTGCGCCACCCAACACGGCCCCACAGACCGCATGCGAGGGCCAAGCCATCGCGATCCCAGCCGGAGCGACAGACAGCGTCGCCATCAGCGGCGATGTCGACGGCGACACAATCGCCGATGTGGTCACGTCCTACGCGTTGGATGGTGTGCCGCGTGTGCATGCAACCCTTGCGACCGGCCTCAACAGCGACGTCGAGGTTCCGATCGGCAACGCAGACACCGTGGCGATCCAGTTCATGGACTTCGATCACTCGCTGGGCGCCGCAGTACCACCTCCGCTGGCCGTGCTGGCAGTCGGTGCGACGAAGGCCGGTACCGCAGTCGCTACCTTCCTCACGCTCACGCCCGAGCACTGCATCCGGGTATGGCACAACAACACCATCGATGATTCGCTGTTCACGTTCCGGATCTCTGCCGAGCCGATCTATCAAGGCCTGCAGTGCGACGGTGCAGCCGGCTCGATCATTCACAGCCTGACCACTGCCCAGCAGAACCCGGGCGGTGATTGGAAGGTCACCGTGCAACCCTTTGGACACGACTTCACGACGGTCCAGCCTCACGAGATCGAGAACCTCACGGTGCCCGATGGCCCCGACATCCAGCATCAGTATGGTGACCTGACCAGCTGCGGAATAACCCTGTTCCCCTAGTTCGGGCGTCTCAGGTTTCCATGCGCTCGAACATCGCCACCGTTCGCAGACGACGTTCGATGTGATGTTCCATCGCTCGGGTGGCGTGCGCGGCCATCTCGTGGGTGGCCGGTGACGCGGACATCAACAGTGCGTCGTTCATGCGGCCGCCCAGCACCATTCGCATCAGCTCCAGCGCCTCGGCGCCGAGAGGGGCACCCGATCGGCAGTTGCGACACAATGCACCGCCGTGATCCATGTCGAAGGCGACCAGCGGGCACCGCTCGCCGCACCGGGCGCACTCGTCGAGCAGCGGCGTGATCCCCTCCGCTGCCAGGAGCTTCCAGTAGAACGCCGGAACCACGACCGGCCCGGAGCGCCTGGCTACGGTGCGCAGGGCGCCGACCAGCATGCGATAGAGATGGGGTGCCGGTTCGCGTTCCAGAGCCAACTGATCGACGGCCTCGAGCATCGCGATCCCGTTGCTCAGATGGTCGAGATCGGCGACCAGCGGCGCAAGCGACTCGATCGACTCTGCCTGGCTGACGATGTCGAGATCGGTGCGGCCGTGAGCGAGCAGCAACTGCACATGGCTCAGCGGTTCCAGCCGGGCGCCGAACTTCGACATCGTCTTGCGCACACCCTTTGCGACCGCGCGCACCTTGCCGTGATGCTCGGTCATCAGCACGACGATTCGGTCGGCCTCGGCAAGCTTGTACGTGCGCAGCACGACGGCGGAGTCGCGATATACCGGTGAGCCCATCAGTCGAGGCCTCCGAAACGACGATGCCGTCCGGCGAACTCCGTGACCGCTGCCTCGAGATCGGCACCGCGCAAGTTCTCCCAGGGCACATCGACATAGACCAGTTCGCAATAGGCCAGTTCCCACACCAACGCCGAGGGTAGATCGGTGTCCGGTCCGACGATTATCGCCAGGTCTGGGTCACACGGCGCCGGTGCGTTGACGACCTCCGACAAGTTGGCGTCGGTGATCGGCCGTCCGTCCCGCTTCAGAACGTTGACGGCTTCGACCAGTCGCTGCCGGCCGTCGGTCTGGGGGTCGACTATGGCCGTGCACTTGCCGATCCGGGTGATCGATGCGGGCATCCCACCGTGCGGAGGATCGACACGGTCAAGTGGACGGATGGCCAGCCAGGTTGCGCCGGCGTGGTCGACAACCTTGCCGAACTCGATGATCCGCTCCTTCCATCCGGCGTCGCCCAACGCGTTCCAGTGGCTCAATGATCCACCGACGATCACCACGTGCCGCAACCCGCCAGACGATTCTGCGGCACGGCTCATGCCGGCAATCATCCCACGTCACGTCGTGAAGTGAGGGCCATCCGTCGGTGCCCCTGGCTATGGTTGACCGCAGTGCGTCACGAAGCTCAGCGACCCCTTCATGTGGGGTGCATCATGGACGGAAACGGTCGTTGGGCGAGGCGACGCAACCTGCCACGCACCGCAGGTCACACCGAGGGCGAGGAAACCCTGGCCGCCGTGGTGCGGCTGGCCGTGAAGCGCGACATCGGTTGGCTGACGGTGTTCGGTTTCTCCACGGAGAACTGGGTTCGGCCCCGTGGCGAGGTGCGCCACATCCTCGGGCTGCACAAGAAGTTGTTCGGCAGGATCGCCGAGCTCAACGACCTCAACGTTCGCGTTCAGTGGATCGGTCGCCCGTTCGGCAGCCCAGAGGCGAGGACCCCGCGGTACGTCCAAAAGGCCATCCTCAAAGCGATCGCCGACACCGCCGGCAACACCGGCATGGTACTGACGGTGGCGTTCGACTACGGCAGCCGAGCCGAGATCGTGCACGCCGCCGAGACCGCCCTCGGCAACGGGCCCTCACGAGTCGCCGCCGAAGACCTTGATGCCCACGTGTATCTGCCGGAACTACCGCCCGTCGACGTAGTCGTCCGGCCGTCCGGCGAGCGCCGCATCTCCAACTTCATGCTGTGGCAATCGGCGGGCGCCCGGGTGTACTTCACCGAACAGACCTGGCCGGACTTCGGAGCAGAGGAACTCGATGCCGCCATCGCCATCGCCCGGCGATGAGTCCACTCGCAGCTCTTGCCCAGGTCACCGCTGCTCTGCCAGCAGCCGAGGAGCGTCCGGGTCAGCAGCAGATGGCATCGGCCGTCAGCGATGCGATCGACTCCGGCAAGCACTTGATCGTCCAGGCCGGCACGGGCACGGGCAAGACGATGGGGTATCTGGTGCCCGCCGTGTTGGCAGGCAAGCGAATCGTCGTGGCCACGGCGACCAAGGCGCTGCAGGATCAGCTGGCCGCGAAGGATCTGCCATTCCTGGAATCACATCTCGGCAAGCCGTTCGACTGGGCGGTTCTCAAAGGACGCAGCAACTACATCTGCATGCAGCGGGTGCGAGAACTGCAGTCCACCGCGGGCCAGGGGCAGTTGGAGATCGAAGAGTTCGCCGCGACCACCAAGGTTGAGATCAAGAGATTGAGCGAATGGTCGGGCACCACCAAGACCGGTGACCAGGCGGACCTGTTGTGGTCGCCGTCCGATCGCTCGTGGCAGGCCGTCAGCGTCGGCAGCGACGAGTGCCCCGGCGGAACGAAGTGCCCGATGGGCGCCGTGTGCTTCGCCGAACTGGCCCGGGCCAGGGCCTCGGTCGCCAATGTTGTCGTCGTCAACCTGCACCTCTACGGCCTCGACGTCGCCAGCGGCAACATGCTGCTGCCCGAACACGAGGTCGTCGTGATCGATGAGGCCCACCAACTCGAAGACATCATGAGCGACACGGTTGGCGTGCAGATCGGGCCGGGACGATTCACGAGTCTTGCGGCGGTCGTCCGTCGCATCGTCGATGATCCGGCAATCGTCGGCGGTCTCGCGGAGATGGCCCCGGCCATACGCGAGGCCTTACGTCCGTTTGCCGGCGAGCGTCTGACCAAGCCGTTCCCCGACCTGATCCAGGACGCGCTGATCGACGCGCGTGGTCGCATCGACAAGGCCCAGTCCGCGCTGCGGGCGATCAACACCGATGTGCCCGAATCGCAGCAGCGCAAGATGCGCGCCCAACAGGTAGCCACTCGCGTCCAGGAGCAGATCGACGTCGCTCTCGGCAAACACGAGGGTTACGTCGCATTCGTCTCCGGCAGCCCGGACAACGCCCGACTGGAGATCGCCCCGCTTGATGTCGGGCCCGTCCTGGCGTCGGGGATCTGGGCCAGACGAACGGCCATCCTCACCAGCGCGACGCTGCCTGCGTCACTGGCCCACAGAGTTGGTCTTACGGATGGGTCGTACTCCCAGATCGATGTCGGCAGCCCGTTCGATTACGGCACCAACGCTCTCCTGTACTGCGCACTCCACCTGCCTGACCCG
>JANMMQ010000500.1:0-2795 GCA_031373465.1 Ilumatobacteraceae bacterium
CAATGCAACGACGACGTCGCGCAGCAGCTTCAAGGCTCCGAAGCCAATGACGACTCCGATCAGCACCGCCATCGCAGAATCGAGCCAATCGAGCCTGCCGGTGAAGTAGATGATGGCACCCGAGAGGGCGACACCGCCTGAGGCGACCGCATCGGAGATGGTGTCGAGGAGCACCGAGCGCATGTGCAGATCCTCACGGCCAGCGTCGCGCCCCAGAATGACGACCGCGATGACCATGCTTGTCATGGCAATGAGGCTGACAATCAGCACCGACAGTCCGTGGATCTCCGGTGTGTGGGTGATCAAGCGGCGGAGGCCTCCCACGATGACGAAGGCCGTCACCCCCAGCAAAACCAAGCAATTGATGAGCGCAACGTAGGTGGTCGCTTGCGGGTGACCGCGCGGGTGCTTGGCGATCTGGATGGCCATGATGCCCAGGACGATTGCCACCGAGTCGGCCATGTAATCACCGCCGGCTGCCAGCACTCCGAGTGAGTGCGAAGCGCGTCCAACAATCAGGAGGCTGGCGATCATGACCACGTTGATGCCGAGAACCAGGATCAGACGTTTCTGTTGGGTCATACGAGCGGTTCAACTTTCAGATTCGTGGGATGATTCGCGCTTCCCCGAGGCCGTAGAGCACGATCATGAAGCAAGTCTGGCCGACGAGAATTCGCACGCGCACCGTTCAGCGCAAGGCCCAGCCCGAGGTGGCCGTCGTGAGGACAGAACAGGCCTGCAGATCCGCGTGCCTGTCAGCAGGTCGGTCCTGTTGCGCCCGCAGGGGGCACGTCGACCTCGGCGACCGTGGTTTCGCAGGTCTCGCTGTACTCGCCCCACGGTCCAACTGATGAAGTGCTCGAACACGCGTGGGGCAATGGAGGAGTGCTTCTCCTTGATCTCGGCCAGGTCCTTGATGGCCTGCGACATGCTGTGCATCCGCCCGCGGGAGCAGTCGTGGGCCGTCTCGTCGTCGCACACCGCGGCGTGGGCTAGCAGTTCGTCGCGAACAGGAACACTGACGATTGCGTTCACGGCAGGGTTACGTCGACATCGATCGCGTCACGGCATGGCGCCTCGCGGTGGTGGGTGGAGCTCCGACATCCGCGCTGTGAAGAGTTCTGGAACGCCAGCCTGGAACCCCCACGGCGCAAGCCTGTCACGCCTGCTTTGCAGCGTGGCGCATGAAGCCCAGCCCCTTGCCCCGTCATTGCCCGCCGGGATGACGCCCAACTGGGCGATTCTTCCAGCATCCGTTGGGCTGGAGTCCCTGGTCACGTGCGTGCTACGACGAATGGGCAGTTGACCGTGGCTGCGGACGGGCGGAGAGTTGGAAACGGCCAAGTTGTGACCGCCACGCTTGGAGGTCGAGTCATGTTCCAATCCACTGTTGTGGTCGTGCAGCCGGGACGGTCGCGCGCGCTGCGCCGTGGGTTCACGGCGGCAGTCATTCTCGTTGCCAGCATCGTTACAAGTGATCCTGCCCGAGCGGTTACGACGTCGCCGACGTTTGCCAGGGCCGACTATGCGTTCCTCGGGAACAACCACGTCGTCGCAGACTTCAACGGCGATGGCAGTCTCGACCTGGCGGGCAGCGGGGCCCGAGCGGCCGCAGTCCAATTGAACAACGGCCTCGGGACGTTCGGCGCGAGGATTGAATATCCGGTCGCAAGTTGGACCCAAGACCTCGCGGCGGGCGACTTCAACAGTGACGGAAAAGTGGATCTGGTCGTCACGATCAATGACCCTCAAATCGGTCTTTCTCTGCTGACGGGTCGGGGTGACGGCACGTTCAACTTGCCAGTGAACTTCGCCAACACCTCCGGCTTCGACTCGCCCGCGGTTGTCGCCGTCGACCTCAACAACGATGGCAAGCTCGACGTCGTCATCGCCCACCAGATCGCCTGCTACACCGCGCCGTGCATCCCGACGATGCTGATGTCCGTCATGATCGGTAACGGCGACGGCACGTTCCAGCCGACGCGTGACATCAACGTTGGCAGAGGCATGTCGAAGATTGCTGTCGGTGACTTCAACCGGGACGGCTTCAAAGACCTGGCCATCGCAGGCGACAACTCCCGGGTCTATCGTCTCAACGGTGTCGGTGACGGGACGTTCGTTCAGCAGCCAACGCTGACGTTGATAACAGACGTGAACAACATCGGCATGGACAACACTGATATTGATGTCGCCGATTTCAGTGGTGACACCATCCAAGACCTTGTGGTCGCCGTATCTCTCAACGGAAGCCGCACGGCGATTCTGATCGGCAATGGCGACGGCACCTTCAGGGCTCCTTTGCTGATCACCGAACCCAACCTCGATGTCCCTCAATATCAAGCCGTCGCCGACTACAACGGTGACGGATTCCAAGATCTCGCGATCAGCCTCGGAGATGGAACTCGAGGTTTGATGGAGATACTGAATGGCAACGGCGACGGCACGTTTCAGCCGCTTGTTCACTACCTCGTACCCCCGCCGATATCGAGCATCGCCGGATACGCGATAGTCGCGGCGAACCTCAACGGTGACATCAAGCCCGACATCACGCTCGGCATCTCCGGAGCGAGCCCCGCGTTGGCGGTATTGATGAACTCGACGGGCGTGACTCCGCCGGCGACGCCCGCCGCGCCGACTCTACTCAGCCCTGCGCAGGACGCGACACCCGCGCAACCCGTGTTCTTGGACTGGACGGACGTGAGCGCGGCAGCGTCCTACCGCATACAAATTGATGACTCCAGCACTTTCTCGATACCGATCGTCGTCGATCGCACGGTCACGGCATCGCAATTCAC
>JANMMQ010000235.1:0-14868 GCA_031373465.1 Ilumatobacteraceae bacterium
ATGGGGCAACCGCTGACTGTTCGAAGGGGTTCCTTCTGCCATGAATGACAACGTTCGCCGCCATAACACCACTTGTCAAGCAAATCAAGCCTTGACAACGGTCTGCAGACTGGGGTTAACTCTGACAACGTTGACAACTCTTAACTCCGAGGGGGAGAAAATGAGAACAAAGTTCAAGCGTCATTCCATTCGTACCGTCGTGGCATTGGGTTTCGCCGCCTCGTTCGCGCTAGCCGCGTGCGGCAGCGACTCGAAGACGTCTTCGGGTGGCACCACGGCAGCGGGAGGCACCACGGCAGCGGGAGGCACCACCGCCTCGGGTGGCACCCCAGCAGCGGGTGGCAAGATCGCCGTCTCGTTGATCACCAAGGACTCGACCAACGCGTTCTTCGTCGCAATGCAGGCCGGCGCCAAGAAGGCCGGCACTGCGGCGGGTGTCGACATCACCATTGCCTCTGGCAAGGCAGAGGGTGACGACCAGGGTCAGATCGATGCGATCGAGAACGCAATTGCCGCCAAGCAGAAGGGCATCTTGATCACTCCGATGTCGACCGGCGTCAATGATGCGATCAAGAAAGCACGCGATGCCGGGCTGTTCGTCATCGCACTCGACACACCGACCGACCCGCCCGACGCTGTCGACATCACGTTCGCAACCGACAACCGCGAGGCCGGCACGCTGATCGGGAAGTACACCGCCGCGAAGCTCGACGGCAAGAAGGCTGTCATCGCTCTGCTCGACATCTTCAACGACAAGATCGTCTCCGTCGACTACAACCGTGACCAAGGCTTCCTCGAGGGCATGGGCATCGACGTCGCCGACCCGAAGAAGAACGGCGACGAAGCGAAAACCGGCAAGTACACCGGCGGCAAGGGCGGCGACTACGAGATCGTGGGCAACGAAGCCACTGGCGCCAACGAAGAGGGTGGCCAGAAGGGCATGGAGAACCTCCTCGCCAAGAACAAGGACATCAACGTCATCTACACCATCAACGAGCCCACTGCCAGCGGCGCATACGCGGCGCTGACGGCTGCGGGCAAGACCACCGCAGACTTCATCCTCGTCTCGGTGGACGGTGGCAAGGCCGGCGTGCAGGATGTCGCCGATGGGCACATCGCGGCCACGTCGCAGCAGTACCCACTGAAGATGGCCGACCTCGGCGTTCAGGCGATCGCCGACTTCGTCAACAGTGGTAAGAAGCCGTCGGTCAGCCCCGGTCTCGACTTCTTCAACACGGGTGTCACCTTGATCGCCAAAGAGCCCGTCACCGGTGTCGACAGCAAGGATCCTGCCTACGGGCTGGCCAACGCCTGGGGCTGAGTCCTAGGCACCGGGTCAGCGAACCCGAGCTTTGATGCTCAGCGGTAGGGGCAGCACTCTTGTTGCTGCCCCTACCGCTGTTCTAGTTTGTGCTGGGGGCGCGCTTGGGCACGCCGACAAACGATGAAAGGTGGGCCTCGTGAGTGATGCCATCGCCGGTTACGACGCGGCGGAGGAGTTCCTCGACCGTCAGTCTCCGATCAAGCGTGTCCAAGCAGTTCTGCACGGCTACCCCTGGCTGAGCCCTGCGATCGTGCTGGCGATCACCGTCATCATCTTCAGGGTGGCGTCCGCGAAGTTCGCGACGCCGACCGATCTCGGCGTGATCGCCCAGCAGACAGCGGTCGTCGGCACCCTCGCGATCGGTCAGACGCTGATCATCCTGACGGCGGGCATCGATCTGTCGTGCGGGGCGATCATGGTGTTCTCGTCGATGGTGATGGCCAAGACGGCATTCGATCAAGGCGTGCCGGGCCTCCCTGCTCTTCTCATCGGCCTTGCCGTCGGCGGTCTCGCCGGGGCGTTCAACGGTTTCCTGATCACACGGGTCAAGTTGCCCCCGTTCATCGTCACACTCGGATCGCTCGGGATCTTCACGTCGATCACGCTCCTCTACGCGACTGGGCGGACGGTGCGCAACACCGAACTGGCCCCCGAGCTGAAGTGGCTCGGGCGAGCGATCGATTTCGGCGGCTTCCGAATCACAACCGGTGTCATCGTCATGCTGGTGTTGTACGCCGTGCTCGCCTATGTACTGCGATACACGGCTTGGGGAACTCATGTCTACGCGGTCGGCGACGACCCCGACGCTGCCCGGCTTGCGGGCATCCAGAACAACCGCGTGATCGTCAGCGTGTACGTGGTCGCCGGTTTGATCTTCGCAGTCGCGGGGTGGGTGCTGATCGGAAGAGTCAATGCGGCCAGCCCGAACTCGGGCATCGACGCAAACCTCGACTCGATCACCGCTGTCGTGATCGGCGGCACCAGCCTGTTCGGTGGTCGAGGCCGCGTGATCGGTTCGCTGATCGGCGCTCTCATCGTCACCTCGGTCGACCATGGTCTGTCCGTCGCCGGGCTAGACCAGAACTACAAGCAACTGGCCATAGGCGGCTTGATCATCGTCGCCGTCACCGCCGACCAGTGGATCCGTCGGGCCCGGGCATGAGCGAGACCTCAACCACCACAACGGCCGCCACAACCGCGGTCACGCCGATGCTCGAGAGCGAGGGTCTGGTCAAGACCTACGGACGCGTGGTCGCTCTCGACGGCGTCGATTTCGCGCTCTACCCCGGCGAAGTGCTGGCCGTGATCGGCGACAACGGGGCCGGCAAGTCGACCCTCATCAAGTGTCTCTCGGGCGCGGAGATCGCCGACGATGGCATCATGCGTCTCGACGGCGAGGCGATCCAGTTCCGCAAGCCTATCGAGGCCCGCGTCGCCGGCATCGAGACCGTGTACCAGACGCTGGCGGTTGCTCCTGCCCTCGACATCGCCACCAACCTGTTTCTCGGGCGCGAGTTGCGCAAGCCTGGTCCGCTCGGATCGGTCTTCCGGATGCTGGAAGGCAGCGGCATGCGCAAGCGGGCCAAGCAGCAGATGATGGCGCTCGGTATCGGCACCCTGCAGAACATGGGCCAGGCCGTCGAAACGCTGTCCGGTGGCCAACGCCAGGCTGTCGCGGTCGCGCGCGCCGCGGCGTTCGGGAGCAAGGTCATCATCCTCGACGAGCCCACGGCGGCACTGGGTGTGCGAGAGTCCGCTCAGGTGCTGAGGTTGATCGAGAGCTTGCGCGAACGCGGCATGCCGGTGATCCTCATCTCCCACAACATGCCGCAGGTGTTCGAGGTCGCGGACCGGATCCACGTGCAACGGCTCGGAAAACGGGCAGCAGTCATCACTCCGCAGAGCGTCAGCATCACCGATGTCGTCGCGATCATGACCGGTGCCCTCCGGGTCGAGGCGAAAGATCAGGCGCTGACTCCGGTGCGTTAGGACAGCAGCCGGCAGCTCCGGATGTCCTCCTCTTGTTCGGCGGATCCGGTAACCAGCGACGGAGACGGGTGGCTCGGCCGCCGGCAGACTCGAGGTGGCCGCCCAGCTTGTCCACGAGCCGGGCCGCCTGGCCATCACTCAGACGGGTGTCGGCGAGCAACAGCACGTTCATCCCTCCCTCGTTGTCGCGATGGTGAGGTGCGGACCGCAGAACTCCTCGCCCTTCTGCGGCATGTTGTTGCACGGCTTGCCCTTGTGGGTCGTCGCGCGGCACTTCCCCGGCTGCGATGCGTTGCCCGCCGTGGCCGCCGCGTCGACATCGGGCTCCGTAGTGTCCCGCGCGAGGAGAGCCGTTGCCGGGTAGCGGCATGCTCCGTGGTGGTATGTCATCTTCTTGTCGACGAGAACTGAGGCGATCGGATCACCGACGGCGAACTGCTGTCTGCACGTGCCGCACATCCCGGCGTACTTCGCAGGCATCGTCGGCTCGGCCCCGACGTCACCGAAGTCGTCGTCACCCCCTCGTGCTCGGTTGACGTTCATCTTCGCCATAGGGCCAAGTCTTGCAGCTCATGTTCAGACGTCACCGTCCGTCGACAAGACGTGACCACGCGTCGATTCAGCGGCCAGGTGCCGCACTCGACCGCTTCTTGCCAAGCCCGATTGCATCGACTATCGTCGATAGTCGATGAATATCTCTCGCGAGGACGCCACCGAATGGGCGTCATGGTTCCGTTCGCTCGGCGACCCGACTCGGGTCTTGATCCTCAACCTGCTGGCCAGCGCGGGACGTGCGATGAGCGTCGGTGAGATCGTCGAACGGCTCGATGTCGGGCAGTCGACCATCTCGCACCATCTGAAGATTCTCGGCGACGTGCGCTTCATCCTCGTTGAACGGGTCGGCACGACGAGTTGGTGGAGGATCAACGAAGCCTGCCTCGACTGCTTCCCGACCGCCGCCGAGCTCGTCATGGGCCGGCTACCGAGCAGTGCCCCATGGAACACACCACAACCAGCGACCACATCCAGGAGAACCCGATGACCACAGAATCCGACACCCTTCGCGAAGAGATCCGCCGCCGCTACGCCGACGCCGCCACCGTGGCCGCCGGTGGACAACAAGCCATGGACGGAGCCGCAGACGCGTGCTTTGGCACCAGCCTGTACGACGACCTCGAGGGAATACCCGAGGGTGCCGGGTTGGCCAGCCTCGGATGCGGCAACCCGATCGCGGTCGCCGATCTGGCCCCCGGCGAGAGAGTCCTCGATCTCGGCTCCGGCGGCGGGATCGACGTCCTGTTGTCGGCGAAACGGGTCGGAGCGACCGGGCACGCCTACGGCTTGGACATGACCGACGAGATGCTCGACCTCGCTCGACGCAACGCAACCGAAGCCGGCGCCACAAACGTCACCTTCCTCCAAGGGCAGATCGAGCAGATCCCACTCCCGGAGGCATCGATCGACGTCATCATCTCCAACTGCGTGATCAACCTGTCCACCGACAAGCCTGCCGTGTTCGCCGAGATGCAGCGCGTCCTGCGTACTGGCGGGCGGATAGGAATCAGTGACGTCGTCGTGGACAACGACCTCGACCCCGCGGTCATCGTCGAACAGGCAGCACGGATCGGGTGCGTTGCCGGAGCCCTGACCTTCGACGCCTACCACCAACAACTCGCCGACGCCGGGTTCGCCAACATCACCGTTGCCTCCACTCACGAATTCGGTGAAGGACTCCACTCGGCGATCATCCGCGCTACCAAAGCGTGACCGGCGATGTGCGCAGCGGTGCGCACATCGCTCAGCCCCGGTCGATGCGGATCGAGTCGAGCACGGCGGCGAATTCAGCGTGAGCTGCCGCCGATTGCCCCGCCAACAGTCTCGTATTGACCAGGACGACCGTACCGTCGACGTCGAGGCTTGGTGGCGAGTCGCCCCACAACCGGTCGACCAGGGCATCGGTCGAGATGATTGAGTTCGGTTCAGCGAGCAGCATCGCGAGCACCACCTGCTGACGGGTACCCCCCAGGTGCAGTCCGGCAGCATCGTCGCCGCCGCAGTCGCGCCCATCGACCACTCGCATCCGGCCGAGCACCTCGAAGCGCACACGATTATCATACGAACCCCCGTCGAGCGGGGCCGCGGCGTCACCATCGGCCACGAGCTGGGGACGCGGACGATCACGGAACACGTGCACACCGTGTCACGATCCGGTCGGAAAATCGTCGGATCCAAACCTCGCCGTCAGGGACCGTTGCCTGATGCCACCGCGAACAGCGCGAGCGCGTGAATCTGGACGTCGGCGGGTGTGAGCACGTCAGGCAGCTCGACCAGAACGGAGCTGCTGCCGAGCGCGTCGTCGATCGGGCACCACATGAATCCGGCGGCGCAGTCGCCACTGCGCTTCAACGTCCCGAGCCCGGTCAGCGCCTGGTACTGCCTCGCCGGCGTCATTGATGCGCCCGAACCGCCTACCCAGCCGTAGTTCTGGTGGTACCAGATCGTCAACGACGGCCGGGTGGCAAGAGCGAAGTCGTAGACGGCTTGCTGCTCGAGCTGGCTCGGCGCCCGTCGGTTCGGGTCGGCACCGTTGGCCAGGAAGCGGGTGTCGAGGATGAGGCCATCGGGGTTCATAATGGGGACGATCCACAGCGTGATCCCTTCGGGCAGTGGCAGCGACCGCACTCGCAACAGGACCCGGAGGCCGCCCTCCTCGTCGCCGTGGGTCTGACCGACGACGAGTACCGTCCTGGGCCCGTCGCCATAGCGCATGGCCATGATCGGCCGCCCCTTCGCTGAGGTACCGATCTGGCGCGCCTCGCCCGCTCGGGCCTCGGGCGTGGTGTCAGTGCCGAAGCCGATGCCGAGGTACTGGAACAGGTCATCGTCGGCCACGCCGGTCATGGGGAGCCCGGCGTCGAGTTGGACGACGGCCGTCGCCCGTTGAACATGGCGCTCGCGGTCGTCGCTCGACCCGCTGGTGACGTCGAAACCGAGCATGTCGAGCGTGCCGGTCAAGCAGGTCCGGTTCGTTCCGGTCACGCAGTCGAGGTGCTCGGGGAGAGCGCGGCGACCGCCACGGCGCCCGTTGATGGGGTTGGTCACCTTGTCCAACGAGGCTTCGTTCGTCGGCACGATGACATCCGGAGGCACCGACGTCATCGAGATGTCGGCGAGCACATCGCGGTCCACGACCGGCGCCGCGGTTGATGTCGTCGTCGACGACGGCGTGTCGCCGGAGGTGGGCATCGTTGTGAAAGAGGTGGTGGCGACTGTGGTCGGCGCGTCGGTGGAAGCAACCGATGACGCTGTGGCGACTGGCGCGCCCGACGAAGTCGGCGCCACCGCCGGCGTCGTGGCGTTGGAGGCGCACGCTGTGGTCAGGGCCACCAAGGCGACGAGGCACCCGGCACCGCGCAGGAAAGGCTGCGACCTCACCACTCTCTCACCACCGGGGCACGGTACTGCCGCAGGGCGTCCGCGGTGGAGCAGTCGATCCTGTGGCAGGGTGAAGTCCATGCAGATCGGTGTCGTCTATCCGCAGACAGAGCTTCGGGGGGATCCGACCGCTGTTCGACGATTTGGCCGAGCGGTCGAGGATCTCGGCTTTGCTCATCTCCTCGCTTACGAGCACGTGCTCGGTGCGGTTCACGCCGACCGAACACCGCCGCTGACGGGTCCGTACACCGAGCACCACCCGTTCCATGACCCGCTTGTGATGTTCGCCTATCTGGCCGCGATCACCGAGCGAATCGGGTTCGCCACCGGGATCCTGATTCTCCCGCAGCGCCAGACAGCGCTCGTGGCACGCCAGGTCGCCGACGTCGATCTCTACTCCGGCGGTCGGCTGCGCCTCGGGGTCGGGGTCGGCTGGAGCCAAGTCGAGTACGAGGCCCCTCGGGCAGGACTTCGGTACCCGAGGTAAACGGCAGGAGGAGCAGATCGAGTTGCTGCGCCGGTTGTTCACAGAACCCGTTGTTGATTTCTCGGGCCGTTTCGACCGGATTGACAGAGCCGCGCTCGTTCCAAAGCCGACGCGGTCGGTCCCGATCTGGCTTGGAGGCGGCGAGGCGGCGTTCGAGCGGGCCGCTCGGCTCGCCGACGGCTTCATGTTCATCGGTAGCGGCATCGACCAGACCATCGAAAACTGGAACCGTTTGCGTGATCGAGTGGGTGCCCTCGGCAGGTCGGTGGAACACTTCGGCGGGGACTACGTGGCGCTGAGTGGCGCCAACATCGGCAAACTCGCGTCAGAACTCGATGCCTGGCGTCAGGCAGATGGCACCCATGCCTCGGTGGTCACGATGGGCTCGGCTTGGACTCCCTCGACGCCCACATCGACTACATCACCAAGGTCGCAGACGCACTCCACTTGTCGTAACCCGACCCCTGGCACGCTAGGCGTCGACGATTTCCAACGTGATGCGTTTGTTGTCTTTGCCTTTGCTCTCGGTCTTGACCGCTCGGATGCGACCGACCTCTGCGGTTGAATGCACATACGTCCCGCCATCCGCTTGTTTGTCGAGGCCGACGATGTCGACGACGCGGATCTCGGGCACCGACTCCGGAATGACGAGACCTTCGTTCACCATGACCGTCAATCGGGCACCTAGCGTCGTTCGGTGCGGGTCGGTTGAGGGCCTGCAGCAGAGCGGGTGTGAGTCGGATCGGCCCCGAAAAGCCGACATCCGACTCACACCGGATCGGTCGGCGCGGCTGCTCAAGCGATCTGGGCGCCAACCGTTGCGCGCCGTCGCAGTTCATCGAGATCTGTGGCACCCAGATCCACGCGTCGCGTGCAGAACGCACACCGATCCGGCGATCTGTGCGCCAATCGGCTCATACACCAATGGTCTCGACGCCGGATCCCGGCCACCGCTAGGCGTCGACGATCTCCAGACGGATGCGCTTGTTGCCCTTGCCCTTACTCTCGGTCTTCGTCACGCGGATGCGACCGACCTCGCCCGTTGACTTCACGTGAGTGCCGCCGTCCGCCTGTTTGTCCAGTCCAACGATGTCGACAACTCGAACTTCAGGAATGTGGGTTGGAACGAGGTTTACCTTGGTGCGGATCAGATCCTCGTCCATCACAGCAGTCGACCGCGGCAGGAACGAAACCGCGATCGGTCGGTCGGCTGCAAGCTCGGTGTTGACGAGCGTCTCGATGCGCGGCCCGAACCCTTCAGGAAGCGGGTCGAACTCGAAGTCCATCCGCGCACTGAGGGGTTCCATGTTCCCGCCGGTCACCGCCACGTGCCACTCGTTCCAGATCACACCGCACAACACGTGCAACGCGGTGTGCGTGCGCATCAACTGATGTCGCCGCGACCAGTCGACGGTGCCGTGCACGGACTCGCCGGTCGACGGCAGCCTCACGCCGTCGACGTAGTGCCAGACGATTTCGCCCTCCTTGCGAACGTCGACGACAGCGAGATCACCAAGTGTCCCGGTGTCGTGTGGTTGTCCGCCGCCGGTCGGATAGAAGAGAGTGCGATCGAGCGCGACCGCATCCGCTCGTGCGTCGATGACGGTCGCATCGAATTCCGTAAGATACGCGTCGTGGAGGTACGTCAACTCCGTGTGCATTGCTTGAGTCTGACAGTCGTCGCCTGACGAAGTCGCAATTGCCAGAAAACCATAAGAAATAACGGTTTGCTGCAGCACCGCGAGCCACGCCTTCCCGAAGTGCAGGGTTGCACCGAGCCGCGACGCCGGCGATGTCCGGATCCAGGCGGACGAGGTTTCGCGCGGCGGCGGCCGAGCGAGCCTCGATCAGCGCCTCGGGTGATGCTTGCGACCACACCGAAGGGACCCAACGCCTCACGAACGGAGGGGTGAAGTTGAAGAACACCGCCTCGACGACACTGCTCTCGACCGGCCCCATCGGTGCGGCCCTGAACCCGAAGTAACTGCTCCAGAAGCCGCTGAGCCCGAGCGATCGCGCCGCGTCGCTGGTCTCCTCACCGAAGTACGTGACCGCGTGCAGTGTCTCGATGCGCAGCCACAGCGACCGGGCGAAGTCCACGGGCCGAGTCTGACAGCGTCACTTTGCATCCGCCTACGTAGAGACCCTCCCCCACAGGGCCGCCTCGGTTTCGGCACCGACGACGTCGACCTCGTTGGCATCGATGTGCTCGACGACTGTTGCTTCCCCATCTCGGCTTACCGCGAGCCGAAGGTTGTGGCCTCCGATGCTCAGCCGATCGATCTCGAATCGAGGAAGCCACTCGGGCAGCCAGGGGTCTATGAAGCATCGGCCGCGTGGGGCGTCGGGAACGATGCCGAGGAACAGCTGGACAGCGAGCGGTGCAGCTGCTGCGGCCCAGGCTTGCGGAATGTTCGCCTCGGCGTAGGGAACCGGGCCACCGAGATCACGTTCGATGCCACAGAACAGTTCGGGCAGCCTCGAGTCTTCGAGTGCGCCCGCTGCGTCGAGCACCCCGCGAACCAACATCGCAGCCTCGTCGTGGAGGCCATACCGAGCCATACCGGCGGCGGTGAGCATGGTGTCGTGGGGCCAGACCGAGCCACGTTGGTACGACAGCGGGTTGTACCGAGGATGCTTCGATGACAACGTACGCAACCCCCATCCGCTGAACATGTCATCGGCGAGCAACCGACGTGCCGACCGGCGGGCATGGTCAGGGCTCGGCAGACCGCACCACAGCAGCTGGCCTGGGTTGGAACTGATCGTGCGCACCGGCTCCTTGTTCCCGTCGACGGCCACCGCGTAGAAGTCCTCCTCCTCGAGCCAATAACGCTCTTCGACGAGACCGCGTAGAGCCGTTGCCGCCTCACGAAGTCGAAGGGCGCTGGCCTGGTCGCCACGGTGCTCGGAGAGCTCCGCCATCGCCAGTCGTGCTGCGTACAGGTACCCCTGCAGCTCGATTGTGGCGATCGGCAATTTGGCCAACCCACCCGTCGGTTCGAGAATGGCATCCGCTGCGTCTTTCCAGCTCTGGTTGTAGTAGCCGAGTTGGCTACGCGTGGCGTATTCCTGGAGACCGTCGCCGTCTCGATCGCCGAGCTCGTCGCACCATTGCAGCGCGCGTTCAGCGGTTTCCATATGAGCGTCGAGCAACGAGTCGTCGCCGGTCCAACGCCACGCGTTCCACAACGTCAAGCAATACAACGCGGGCGCATCGTGTGTGCCGTAGTAGGGCGTATGCGGAATCGCCTTCCGGAAAGCCAACTCTCCACGGCGCAATTCGTGGGGTAGCTTGCCGGGCTCGGCGTCACGCCAATCGTCACGAATACTCGCCTGCAACGGAGCCAACGCGGCGAGCGCGCCCCGTGCCGACGAGGCTCCAAGAAGCCCTGTCATCAGCGCGCTCACCAGCGTGTCCCGCCCAAAAAGACACATGAACCACGGCACCCCCGCTGAAACGTGCGCAGTGTCACCATCGGGCACTGCGAGCGCGAAGAAGTCCGCACAGCCGCGTTCGAACGGGAGTTGGAGGATCGGCGCAGACCGCAGCCTCGGCGCCGTGTCGGGAATGGGATCGGGTTCAGGGTCATGCGGCACACCCGCAAACGATTGGGTGACTCCGTCGAGTTCGACTTCGGCGTGTATGCAACAGGTCCACTCCTCGGCCTGGCCAAGAACAATGTCAAAGATGATCTGCGAGCCGACGAACTCGGGCGGCCTCTGTGCTGGGCCGGACGTGGAAAATCCGACATGCAACGCGCGACGGAAACCCGCTCGCTCGTAGCGCAACGTCAACTGTTGGCCCGCGGAGGTGCGGACGACATCGAGGCGTGGTGGTAGCCGTCGATCCTTGACCTCGAAGATGTCGGCGAAGTCGGAGTCCATTTGGACGATCAGCCGGGTCTCGATCTTTTCGTCCGCGAACCCTCTGACGGTGAGATCGTCGTGCAACGCCCCCGACACCCGACGGCGCAGCTTGAAGAACAGCGAGCCGGGCGCGAGTTCGCCCCGCGAAGTCCGCATCAACGGGCTTTGAAATGTCCATGTTGCCGTGCCACTCCCCTCGCGACTCCGTCCGACGAGCTGCCACTCATGTCCCCCCAGGGTGATTCGATAGGTCGACAAGACTCTGGTATCCGCGACGAAAAGGCCGTGGAGCTCGTCGGCGCGCACGTCGCCGGCGAGCCCGCACGCCATAGCGATCCCGTCGCCGTGCAGCACGACGGTCGGATGCGGTATCTGGACCGTCATCGGGACACGTAGAGCGCGCCGATCACCAGGCCCCACACTGTGTGCATCAGGAAATTCGTCAACGCGAACCGCGAATTCGCTGTCTTCAGCCCCATGAAGCCGATCCCACTCAGCGGACCGACCAGTCCTCCGGCGAGGACGACGGCGAGCACTTCACCCCACACCACACCGGACAGCACGCGGTGGATACCCAGATTCGGTTCGACGACCATCGCCCAGAGCAGCACCAGCAGAACGCTGTTCAGCAGATGCGAGAGCAGACCGACAATCCACGCGCTCGACCGATCGGAGACCATGTACCTGCGCCCATGATCAGCGATATCGATCGCCACGAGGCCTGGGATCCGTGCTGCCCACAATCCGACCAACGCCATCAGGTACCCACCGGCGACACCCGCCAGCACAACACTGCCAAAATCGACCTGGCGCCAGGTCAGAGTGTCCACAGCGTCAGTCTGCCAGCCGAGTTCTTCGAGCGCTGTGTTCTGGTGGAGCGCGCTCGAGTTCGTAGAACACGGCGGCGCACTCTCGGGAAAGCCACATACCGCCACCGATCTCCGCGAAACCGCGCGCCAATCTCTTGCGGTACCAGTCACCCGTCCGCCAGTGCACGTCGAGGTCGGTCTTGGATTCGTCGATCGCAGAGTCTCGGTCCGCCAGCGTGGGCGCTTCGAACAGCAGCAATCCGCGACACGCGACCGCCAGCATGTCGATGACTTTCTGCGCGTCCGTGTCGCCGACATACTGCACGACGCTTTGACACACGACCAGGTCGTACTTCCGACGCGGCTGCCATACCGAGGCGTTTGCCAGCTCGTGGTGGTATCGGAGGCAGGCGTGTTCGCTTGCATCGATGCCGTGGTACTTCACGCTGGGATGCGCTTCCGTCAGCCAGTCGCGCCAGTAGCCCTTGCCCGCACCGACGTCGAGGACGGATCGGATCGGGATGCGCCACCACGCCGCGAGCGACAACACGCCTTGCCCGAGATGGGCGATCTGGCGCCGGTTGGGCGCGGACCCGCGCCCGTAGAAACGCCGGTAGTAGGCGGCGTCGAAACGTTCAGCCATCCGCCCTCGAGTGATCAGTCTTCGTAGCGAGCGACCGTGGTGGCGATCAGGAACGGCACGTCGAGTGCAAAGACGACCAACATCCCCGTCACCACCAGCAACGGGGCGCCGCGTGTGTGGTTGCGCACGAACGCAAACTCGATCATTCCCGCGGCGACGAAGTACGCGAGCAACGCCCACCGGCCAACGCGAACGAACGTGTCCCACGAGAAGCCAGGAACCCGCGTGATCATCACAACGCCTGCCAGCAACAACGCGGCTGCGGCGACCAACAAGACCGTGGGTAGTACCAATGGAGGGCGCCGTGGCGCGTGCGAGCCCAACCACACACCTCCGACGACGACCGCGGCGAGCGAAACGGTGACGGTCTCGACAGCCTTCGGGAACTTCTGTTGATCGCTCACAGCGTGGCCACCCGAGTCATGATCACCAGCGTCGCGACCTGCATGATTCCGGTGATCCCTGCGGTGTAGACGAAGCGTTTCATCATCCGACCGATGATCGCGGGATTGGGGTTGGGTTTGTTCATCTCCCACAGCACGGTGATGTTGGCCGGCTCCAGCACGCCGAGGGCGATGACGGCCATGACACCGACGACGATCATCGACGCGATCAGCCAGTTGCGGGCGTCGCTGTTGATCGTCAACGTGCCGAGACGCAGCGCGATCTGCAGGCCCGTCGCGAGCGTCATTGTGACGACCGTCGGCATGATGATCACCATCTTCGGCATGAACTTGGCGGAGAACTCGGCGCGTGCAGCAGGCGACATGCCACCGATGATCGGCCCGATCGCCAGACCGACGAAGAGATCGATGCTGGTCCACAAGGCGCCCCCGGCGACGTGGCAGAACATCAGCGGCCAGAACTTGTTGGAAGCGATGGCATAGACCACAAAGCCGATCAACACCGCAACCACAGGAAGACCGGCCAACGGCACGATCGGAATCTTGCGCACCGGCCGAGCCGGCGACACGTCGATGGTCGATGTCTGCTGCATGTTGCTGTTCTACACCGCGATCAGCCGCCGGTGGTGACTTGGGGGTCGTAGCCGCACACCGCCTTGCCGTAGCCGTTGATCGATGCCGCCGCGGGTGTCATCTCCTTGGCGTGGGCGGCCACGTTGCTGAGGTCGTGTGCCAGATAGAGCCGTGCGTAGGTGGCGAAGGTGGCCAGCGCGTTGTGGAGCTCGGCCGGTTCGACCTTCTGCATGGCCGCCATCCTGTCCAGGTACTCGGTGAAGAAGGCATCGCGAACTGCGAACGTCGGCTCACTGGCCTCGGCCATCACGCTGTTCAGGTTGGCCAGTGACCAGTTCGAGAAGTCGATGAAGAGAGCGCAGTAGTCACTGGGGCTCTTTGCCCCGGTCGACAACGGAGCACTGGTCAGCGGCTCTGGTGGTCCGTGGTACGAGACTGTGATCGTCGTCGCCGCAGACGCGTCGAGCAACGAGGCGAGCTGGTCGCTGCTGCTGTCGGCGGCCTCGGCAACAAGCTTGAGCAGGTAGTCGCGAATGACCGCCGGCACGACCACCAGCACGCGGCCAGCGAGGTCGTTGACTGCATCGACGAGCGTCTTGCGCAGATCGGTGATCTGGTCGCGCCGAGCCGTGGCCGACAACGCCACGGTGCCTGACTGTGGCTGGCCCGACTTCGCTTGCGCCGCACTCTCCGTGCCGGCGACGAGCCCGAGCCTGGCGATCACGCCGCCCGACGCATCCTTGTGGAGCTTGGTCTCCTTGGGAATCTGGTCTTCGCTCTCCGTCATCAGGCCAGCAGAGAGCACGGACACCTTCCAGACGACCCCGGCATCGACAGGTAGCAGAGAAGGCAAGGTCACGCCGGCGGTCTTCGAGCAGTCGACGAACCAATCCGGCCAGTCGTCGGTGGGTCCGATCAGGATTGCCTTCGCAGTCACGCTGTCGTACACCCTCTCGGGCTCGATGCCTTTGGTCGTGGTTCTGGCTTCGGGAGTGAGATCGAGTTTCCACGGTCGCACCGCCGACACGAAGTTGCCGATCAGCGCCGCGGCTGCGGCGACCTCGGCGACAACGCTGAGCACTTGATCGAGCAAGTACTTGATGCCGTTGACTATCAGTGTCCTCGCTGCGTCGATGACGAAGTTGAGCGAGCCGACGACCACGTCGGTGAGGCCCTGCAGCACCCCGTTCAGGAAGCTGGAGCCGGTGTTGCCGACCTTGCCGGGCGGGATGTGGATCTTGGCGAAGAGCTTGTCGACCGCATCGAATATCGATTTGGTCACGTCGCTGCAAATGCCACCACCACGAGCAAGACGACTGGGTGCGAACGATGAC
>JANMMQ010000238.1:0-10514 GCA_031373465.1 Ilumatobacteraceae bacterium
TCGCGCAACTGGCGGACCATCCGCACCGCACGCTCCTTGTAATCCGCTGTATACCGACGCATCGTCGACTTGTCTTGTGATGCCATGACTCCATCCTCGTTTCCAAGGTCGGGAGTCTCCGCGGATCCCAGGGCGGTTCACGCGACGAGTCGGCGAAGCCTTTGCGCACCTCGGCGTATAAGGAAGCCAATCGCGGCGAACAATGGCGAGGTCCCTATTACGAACACGGCCATTGCTGCCGCCCCCCATAGGGGCGAGCCCGACGCAATGACGAGAAACATCACGCTCAAAGTCACTCCGCAGGGGATCAGCACCGTGAGGAAACCCAACAGCACCGGTGCGAACATTGCATCGAGTCGTGCACTCCGACGCACAAGACGACGCAAGCGCGCAGGAGGTGCCGGCACCAACCACGACAGCCCGGGAGCACCGAGGAGGTTCGCTGCGAGTAGCAGCAGAAAGCCACCGGCGATCAACTGCATCACGGCCCGTGCTTGAAACGACGGTTGCACCGCTGCACCAAACGCGCCGAGTCCAGCGCCGAGCAACACATGCGACGTGAACTTGCCGCCGAGAAAGCCTGCCAACGGGATGATCTGATCAGACAGGGATCGCGGTGGGGCATTCTGGATTTGCAGCAATGCCTGACGCTGCCGAGCCCGCAAGCGGGCGGCATTCCGACGCTGATGCGCGGTCTGAGCCCTACCGGGAATCGCCGATCGTGGCAGCTGCGGGGGCTGCTCAACCGCAACTCCTCCGGAACGGTGCACCGCGGACGCCACGAGGAGTCCACCCTGCACAGCTGCACACGACGCTCCGCCTGCCAACAGTCCAGTGACGAAGATGGCCCACAAGTTCACACGGACTCGTTTCTGTTGACACGCCGCCACTCGTGAGATCCCCCGGTTACGAACATAGATAGTAGATTAGCGGAGGACGTACACGACAGACACCCGGCGCTTCCCGACAGCTGCGACGACTCAGGGCGTATCCGGGTAGGTGATCGTTCGATCGATTCGGTGTCCCGGATCGACAAGTGTCTCGCGAAGAATGCGGTTACCGTCATCGATCCAGAGTTCGTGCCAGGTCCCGTCCCACTGACGACGAAGGTGATCACACGTAGGCTGTTCTCATCGGTTTGTTGGTGGACGTCATCGGCGCCAGCTTTGAATGGCGAGGCGTCGATGTAGTCAGCCCCGCTGACTGCGAGATCGCCGGGTCCGGTTGTAGAGCCGGGTCCGCTACTAACGTTTCCGTGACAGTGACCTTGGCGACGGCCGCCGTTGCGGCGATCGCTTTGGCGAGGAGGTCCGTGGCTTCTGGGCCAGGGGGCCATCCGACATGGATTCTGACGGAGCCACCGTCGGCGTCAGGATCGGTCACGGTGGCGGTGAGCGTGGTAATGCCGATGGCCCATTCGTGGGCGATGTCGTAACAGCCTGGACCGCAGGACCGCGGCTTGAGATCGAAGGAGCTGCCATCCGGTTCGAGCCCTTCGAAGGTCGCCGACTGCGCACGCGTGGGTTGGCCCCCGGGTGGAAGCACCATGATCTGCAGCCGATCGGCTGCTGCGGCGACGAGCACCTGATGACTTCCAGCGAGGTCGGAGGTGAGGGTTGTGGGCTTGGGAAGTGGGACGGGGCCGAGTTCGACGAGGCTGCGGCCCCGCGTCGGAGCAGTCGTTGACAGCAATGCGCTCGCAGCGAGGACGCCGACGAGCAACAGCGCTTCGATGGTGGTGTAGCGGGCGAGTGACCGGATCCGCTCGCCGGTTGCCGGGATGCCTCGGCGTCGAGCGAGCCCCGCAACGGCGAGACCAAGCCCGACGAGCACCAGTTTGACGAGCAGGATCTGGCCGTAACCGGTGTTCGTGAGGTCCTTGAAGTGTTGCAGCTGGCCGAAAGCGACGATCGGTCCGATGATCAGCGTGGCGAGAACCGCCACGAGTGCCGCCGCAGCGTACCGAGACGGACCAGGCTCGATAGACGTCTCCGCCGAGTTGCTGTTGGCTCGAGCTATCAATGAGAGATGAATCAGTGCGCCAACCCAGGCACCGCCGATCAGTAGGTGAGCGGCAGCTGCCGGCGAAGACCACCACCCCGAGGCCTCAGGGGCGTGGCCGCGCAAAGCAACGAGCACGCCAGCTCCGATGACAGGCACCAGGCCCATAGCTCGGATCCGCATACGTTGGACAAGAAGCAGCCCTACGGCGAGTACGACAGTCAGCGCCAACACGAGCCGATCGGCACGAGTCGAGAACGCATCAAACCACTGCGCTGGCCGAGCCATAAGCCCTGCCCGCCGCAGCACAAGAGCGGCGCCACCGACGGCACCGGCGAGCGCCATCGCTATCGACTCTGTGATGAGAGTCGGCCGAGGACTCGGTCGGTCGCCGGGCCAAATGAATCGTTCGCTAAGCAGCGCGCCGAGAGCAATTGCGATACCTCCGAGCAAGGTGAGTGTGACGACGGCGTCGGTCCATTGCACTGATCCCGAGGTGGATCCGCTGGTAACGACCGCACCCGCGGGAAGGTCGACGCCGACGGCGAATACGAACTCCACTTCGGTGCTGTGTGCGTCCTCGGCGAGAGCTTTCCATGTCACTTGATAGACACCGTCGCGTAAGGCCGGAAGGCTCGCGCGTAGGCGCGTTCGGCTGTCGTCGAGTCCCACGGAGAGCAACGTCACCTTGACACCGCTCTCATCTCGCAATGAAAGGGTCGATTCAGGCGCTACTGGATCGGTGAAGTCGAGAACAACCTCGTCGGGTGCGACGCTGAGCCGAGCGCCCGGTTGAGGGGACGTTCTCACGAGAAAGCTGTGCGCCTCAACGGTTGATGAAACAAGCACGAACGTCAGTACCGCAGCAACGAGCGCGGCGGCTACGCGAAGCAGGTTGCGGATGACGCGTCCCTTCTTTGCGACGGGCGATCGCCTTGCGCTGATCATCAGTGCTCCGCACATTGTCTACCGGTCGTGGTCGTTGTGGATGCGCTCAACGCTCCTGCTCCTTAGCGATCCGCACGAGTCGGCTACTAAGAGATATCGTACCTCGGAGGAGACGCCCGCCGAAGGCCGATCCGCCATTCTCGAGGAACGACGAACCGACGCATGCCAGACATCGATCTCCGCGAACCATACCCCGACGGAGCGTCGGTCGACCTCGCTCACGACGTCCCAGCCCGGGGCGGTCGTCGCCGCCGAAGACGGCGGTTGATCGTCGCGGTAGTCGTCATCGCGATTGCGGGACTCACAGTTGGTTCGGCGATCGTGCTGGCGCGCCGACTTCAACCCTCGGTCTATACACCAGCGCTGGTGGGCCGGCGCGCTCCGGCCTTCGTTCTCGACAATCTCGCCGCCGCATCGAATTCAGTGTCCCTTGCATCCTTTGCGGGTCGACCGGTCGTGATCAACTTCTGGGCCTCATGGTGTGTTCCGTGTCGTACCGAGATGCCCGCCCTGGAGGCAGCGCATATAGCGCTCGCCGATCAGGTCGCATTCGTCGGGGTCGATCATCAGGACGATCACACATCTGCCCTTGAGTTCATCGCCTTCACGGGCGTCACCTACGAATCGGGCTTTGACCCAGAAGGAAGGGTCGCAGCCGCTTACGGCCTGTATGGGCTACCGACGACGGTGCTGGTTTCTCCGGACGGCATCGTCCTTGCAGAGGTGACAGGCGCGGTGACCAAGGATCGTCTGTTGGCGCTGGTTCACCAACATCTGGGTATCACAGTTGATTGAGCGTGGCCGGCGCAGCCCCAACTGTTGGAATGGTGCATACGAAGCGATGGATCGGTATGCCTAGCGCTGTTCCGACCCACCGACGGGCGAGCCTGTTGGCGGCGTCGAGGCGTGCCGAAGTCACTTCGCGGAGATACAGCGACGAAACGAACCTTTCCGCAGCTTCGGCACTGTCGATCGGATATTCGAAGCGCCGGTATTCGTCGCGGACCAACTGAAGGCCTGCACCGGCAACCAGCTCAGCGAGGCGGTTGAGGGCTTGATCGTTGGGGGTTGAGAGGCCATCTCCAAGTGTCCGGATCAAACCTAGGTATCGCCATCGGTCCCTCAATGTGAGTGGATGACGTGCGGGTACGATCGCGACGAGTCGGCCTCCGGGCTTCAGCACTCTTGCGATTTCGGCCAGTACCGACTGCAACGGCTGGGTGACGTGTAGCGCCATCGAGCAAGCGACCGTGTCAGCCGCGTTGGTTGCGAACGGAAGGGCTGCGGCGTTGCCGACAACGCTTGGTCGGGCGCACTTAGACATCCCGAGGGCAAGTTCGGATTCAGACAGGTCCGTTCCGATCCATCGCGGCCCGATCAGTTCGGCAAGCGGCCCGTTCCCGCATGCGACGTCAACAACAGTTCCAGCGCCGGGTATCGCCTCGACGAGCCAGCCGTAAGGAGTTGTCTTGTCGGCAATCGACGTCTGAAGGATCTCGGCGGTGATGCCGGGCCGTTGGCTGTGAAACGTATCGAGGAATCCAGTCCACGACGACCTGTCCAATTCTCGGCTACCGCCGGGATTTGGCGATCCCCGAGTTGTCACGGTGACGACGACACGCTCGGCGACGACGGGTTGGGTCCGCTGCGGTAGTGATCATTCTTGCTCGAGAAAGTCTGGCCGGTGAGGACACGTTTGACGACGTCGTCGAGCGTGGTTGGTCCGACGGCACCTATCAGCCGGGCCATGACGCGGCCGTCAGGCCCGATGACAAAGGTTTCGGGGACACCTCGTACACCGAAGTCGATCGCCGTCGTACCGCTGGGATCGTCGACGAGTGGGTAGGTGAGTCCGAACTCGTCACGAAAATCGAGTGCGTTTGAACGCGTGTCGCTGTACAGCACGCCGATCAGCTGGACGCTTGCACCCACATTTCGTTGCGCGAACTGTTCCAAGGTCGAGGCTTCCTCGCGACAGGGCACACACCACGATGCCCAGAAGTTGACGACCACCACCTGCCCACGAAAATTTGCCGAGTCAACCGGCGTACCGCCGTCCAGGGACTGCAGCGTGAAGGATGGCACCTGTTTGCCGATCAGCGCCGACGCGGCGAATTGAGGCTGATGAAGACCCTTCGCCAGGGCAACGCTCAACACAAAGACGGCGACCGCGGTTGGCGCTGCGAGCCAACGTAAAGCGTGCCGTCCGCCGCGGCGCTGTAGGTACGAATGGTTGCCAGCCGTCGGAAGTGCGCCTTCGGTCGGCGCGGAGGCTGGGCCGGTGGTTGCGCCTTGCGCTTCACTGACCCCGTCGTCAGTCTTTTCGATCACGCTGCTAATCTACTATGTGACGTCGTAGACGAGGCAAGGAGCAGTGCGGGATGCTGATAGCGATGGGCCCCGATTCAAGCGTGTTTTTCGGTGGTTCGATTGCCGCGGCCGTGATCGCCGGCATGATCGCCCTATTTGCACCGTGTTGCGTGGCGGTGATGCTGCCCGCGTACTTCGCGGCATCGTTCCAGAACCGCCGCGTCATGGTCGCAATGACGTTTCTGTTCTCCGCTGGCATCGCCACCATCATCGTGCCGATCGCGCTCGGTGCTTCACTCGTGCGACGCGTTCTTCTGGACGGCCACAGCGCCGTTTATTCCGTTGGCGGCGTGATGCTGCTCCTCCTCGCGGCGTTCACGCTCGCCGGCGGACAGATCCGACTTCCGTCCCCCGGTGGACGACCGACTGGCCGCGGGCCCGCGGGGGTGTATGCGCTCGGCTTGTTCTCAGGTGTGGCCAGCAGCTGCTGTGCACCGGTGCTCGCCGGCGTGATCGCCCTTTCTGGCGTTACCGGATCATTTCTCGGCGCCTTGGGACTCGGTCTCGCCTACGTGTTTGGCATGGTCGCCCCATTGATGGTTATTGCCTTGCTGTGGGACCGATTCGACTGGAAGTCGAGCCGCATTTTCCGTCCTCGCCACGTGACATGGCGACTCGGACGTTTCAGTCGCACGATCTCCGGAACGGCCCTCGCCAGCGGTGTCCTGCTCGCCCTGATGGGTGTATGGACGCTGTTCGCGGCCGCCGAAGGCGGGATGCGCTCCGCGTCATCAGGCTGGCAGGGTCGAATGCTGCTGTGGCTGCAAAGCCGAGGCCGCTCTGTTTCGGACGTGCTCGTCCAACTCCCGAGTTGGACCGTCGCAGCCGCGCTCGTCGCAATCGTGGGCGGACTGGTCTGGGTCGCCGCCCGCCAAGTCGGATGGCTGACTCCGTCCGGCGAGAGCGCGGAATCTACAGAGATCGAATCAACTGACGATGAGGACATTAATAGTGAACACGAAAAAGAACACGCTCAGCCCAGCCCGCAATAAGCCCATCCCAGGAAGGCGCCCGCCGGCCGATGCCAAGCCTCGTCGGCCATTGCTCGTCGCTGCCGGAGTTGTCGTCCTGGCGGTGGTCGCGCTGTTTGCAATCTATGTTGCATCCAATGGCCCGAAGAAGGCCCATCCAACTGAAGGAAGCTTTCACTTCGCTGTAGGTCAGCCGGGTCCAGGCCAGCCCGCGCCCCCGATAGTCCTTCCGTCGGCCGACGGCGGCAACTATGACCTTGCATCATTCAAGGGCAAAACCGTGCTGCTCTACTTCCAGGAGGGCGTGGGCTGCCAGCCCTGCTGGGACCAGATGCGCGACATCCAAACACACCGCGCCGAGTTCAGCGCAGCCGGGATCGACGAGTTCATAACGATCACCTCCAACTCGCTCGACCTCGTCTCGCGAAAGCTCGACCAGGACGGCATTCCGGGCCCCGTACTCGCCGACACGGAGCTCGCAGTGTCCAAGACCTACGACGCCAACAGCTACGGAATGATGGGCAACTCAACTGACGGGCACACGTTCATCGTCGTCGGACCAGACGGAATCATCAAATGGCGAGCCGACTACGGCGGCTCTCCCGACTTCACGATGTATGTCCCGGTTCCATCGTTGCTTGCCGATCTCAAGGCCGGACTTGCAGCAGAGACGACGCCCTGAAGTATCAAATGATCGTCACCTTGCTCACCAAAGCGAACTGCGAATTCTGCGTTCGAGCCAACGAGATCCTTACCCGGCTCGGCACGGAGATCCAGTTCGACCTACGGACCATCGAGCTCGAATCTGCATCCGGACAGGCACTCGCCGCGCAACATGGCGTTCTGTTCGCTCCCGGTGTGCTCGTCGACGGGCGGCTCTCCACCTTCGGCCGACCCTCCGAACGACGACTACGTCGCGACCTGACAGCCGCGCAAGCAACGTCACGATGACGCCGCCGAAACGACGCACGAGCGGAGGATCGCACGCCCCGACCGCTGCCCTGCCGACGCACGATCGGTACACACCGCCCACCCCGATCGCCGAGTCCGGCCCACCATGGTGGTCGCGGCTCGCCTGGCCAGTCGCCATCATGGGTTTCATCGTGTTCGTCATTGGCTGGGTCGGCGCCCACACCGGTGCTATCGCCGTACCTTTCGACCCCCACCATGTTCGGTCTCAATTCCTCGGCTTCGGTCTGCTGATCCTGAGTCTCCGTCTCGGAAGCGGCCGCCGCAACCAACACTGAACACGCCGACAGAACATACCTGTCTACTATGAGATATAGTAATTAGGTCATCTTGCCGCGAAGGAGCAATCCATGAAGTGCTGTCTCAACCGAAAAGTCCTCCTCGGACTCGGCGCCATCGCCATAGCCATCTTTTTCTTTGCACCGTCAGCGCGTGGTGCGCTGCCGTTGCTCCTCGTGGCAGCGTGTCCCGTGTCGATGATGGTCATGATGTCTGGCATGTCCAAAATGGGATCCTCCGGCAAATCGTGCTTAGCCGACCAAGCCGATCCGCAAAAGACGATCGAGCTCAAGGACGCCGAAATCGCCCGGCTCGAGGCGATGCTCCACAACAACACCAAAACGAACAACGTCTGACGCCTGCCCGATCATGCGCCGCTGAACACAGTCGGCCGCCGTCGCCAACCTCGCCTTCGTTCATGCCGTCTGTCCCGCGTCCAACGCCCCGGCAACGTCGCCAACCACCGTCATACGCGACTCCCTGGCGGCGTGTTGGTGACGTCAACCGGTTCCGACTGCTTGCTCTGCTCACGGCAGTCACCGTTATCGCCTTGGTCTGGGCCGTCTCGACAGATCGTTCGACCGCGGAGCCGAACTCGAGCACCTCTCCACCCGCAAAGAACTCCAGGCCGCTTGCTCGAACACAGCCAGCCCCGCCGAGCACCGCGCCCGAGTCGACCACAGCTCCCTTTGTGCCGCTCACCGCGGACCTCGGCGAAGGCAATGCCGGTGACAGCGTCCGTCGGCTTCAGGATCGACTCCGTGCATTGCAGTTCGATCCGGGTCCCAGCGACGGTGCATTCGGTCCAGCAACGAAACGCGCTGTTTGGGCATTCGAAAAATTGGTGATCGGAACGCCACCCAGCGACGTGACCGGCGTCGTCACACCTGCACTATGGGAGACGATGAATCAACCGCTGACGGTCAAAGCACGCCGGCCGTCCACAATCGACACGCATCTCGAGATCTACCTCCCGCAACAGGTTGCCGTACTTTTCGTCGCCGGTTCGATACGACTCATCACGCATATCTCGTCCGGTAGTGGCGAGAACTGGTGTGACGAAGTGACCATCGACAACGATGACGGCAGCCAAACAACCAAGGGCATCTGTGGAACATCAATCACTCCGGGCGGCGTCTATCACTTCGAGACTAAAGCCCAGGGATGGAAGAACGCCGCTCTTGGACGTCTGTACAACCCCGTGTACTTCAACTACGGCATCGCCGTGCACGGAGCCGGAAACGTTCCCGACCGCCCAGCGTCGCACGGTTGCGTCCGCATCCCCCTCCACATCGCCGAATACTTCCCGACCTTGGTCAACCTTGGAGACGTGGTCTATGTGTTCGACGGAGAAAAGGAACCCGAAGCATACGGTGCACAGCTACCCGTGTTCGACTACCCGGACCCGAACTACACAACAACAACCTCGACCACCGTTGTGCCGACCACAACACAACCCTCGGCAACAACAACCGTCTCGACCGCACCGCCTGCAAGTTCGACATCTACGCCGCCGGCGACGATTCCGTAGCTTTCATCCACGACCGTCATCGGCACCGGCCGGGTTCCCTCGCCTCCACATTTCACACGCGGGAGTCATACTCGTCGTCGAAAGCCGAGCCCGCGAACTCCGCAAGAGCGTCGCTGACGAGCACCCGATCCGCATCGCTGACCTCGCCTCCCGCGGTCAGTCGCCATCGCCGAAACGCCAGCGCGAGGCCGATCAGCACCACCAATGACATGAGGACTGGCAGGATCCAGACCAAGCCGACGACTCCGCGATGGGACGGGCTAAGCAAGATGTCGGCTCCGAACCTGTTGGCCAAGTCTTGTCGGATCTGATCGTCGCTCTCACCCTGGGTAATTCGCCGTGCGATATCGACACGAATGTCGCGAGACGCCGGAGCCTCGGATTGCGCAACCGACTGCCCGATACACGTTGGACACTTGATGGTGCCCGCGACACGGAGAACATGCTCGTCCGGTGTGCGTGCGACCGGTTGGCCAACCGCTGCGACGAGCAACGCACTCGCGAACACGGCCGCAACAACAACCCACACAAGTGTGAACGCTCGCCGCGGCAAACTCACGCCACGCCAACTGGTTCGGAAAGCTCCGGTCTGGCATTCGCTTCGCTGCTCTTTGCTGGCGACTCACTACGGGAGCGCTTCGCTTGGCGCCGCCGACGCGGCACCGACGACAGGACCGTTCCGATACCCATCACCGCGCCGCCCGTCCACAGCCATCCGGCCATGGGCATGATCAGTACGCCGATCCTCGCTGATGCGTTGTCTGCGGGAAGGTCCACAGCGGTCAGATAGACGTCCTCGCTGATCGACGATGAGATGGCCGGGGTTCCCACCGTCTGATTTGAACCGTTGAACTGTACGAGTGACGGCGACAACACCTCGGTGCCGTCGACGCGCACGGTTGCCCGCTTTTCGTTGCGCGACCGACTTGTCACGAACTCGACTGACTCGAAGACGAACGTGTGGCCCGCAAACGAAACGAGTTGCCCAGGTCGCATGTCGAACTGCGCCCGTCGGCTGTATGACCCGGATGCCGTAATGGCAACAGCAATGATCACCACCCCGATGTGGACGACCATTCCCCCACCGGACGAGCCCGCGATGCCTCGCCAACCTTGGCGACGCACGTTCTGCGCAAGTTGACGCACAGCTGCACCACCGCCAGCACCGCCGAGCGCGAACGCGATCACCGGCACGACCCCACGAGCCCCCAGAGCCACCGCGACGCTCGCTGCGCCGGCTCCCGAAACGGCAGGGAACAGAAGACGATCGCGCAGCGACGCCGCCGTGGCCTTGCGCCATGGCAACGCGGGCGCGATAGCCATCAGCGTGAGTAACGACATTCCGAGGGGAATCGCCATCTGATCGAAATATGGCCTGCCAACAGACACCCGTCGACCGGTGAACGCCTCGAGAACGAGTGGGAAGACCGTCCCGAGCAACACCA
>JANMMQ010000031.1:0-3388 GCA_031373465.1 Ilumatobacteraceae bacterium
GCACCGCGACAAGGTCGCCGGCTACATCGGCGCAGCCGAAGGCGAGGGCGCGACGCTGGTGGTCGATGGACGAAAGGGTGCGCCAGGCGAAGGCTTCTTCCTGATGCCATCACTCATCGACAACGCCAAGCCGGGAATGGCCTGCTACGACGACGAGATCTTCGGGCCGGTCCTCACGGTGACGCGCATCAGCGGGTACCAGGAGGGTCTCGAACTCATCAACAACAACCCGTACGGCAATGGCACTGCGATCTTCACACGTGATGGTGGTGCGGCTCGTGAGTTCGAGTTCGACGTCCAGGTCGGCATGGTTGGTGTGAACGTGCCCGTTCCTGTTCCGGTCAGCTACTACAGCTTCGGAGGATGGAAGTCGAGCTTGTTCGGCGACACCCACATGTACGGGCCGGAGGGGGTCAACTTCTACACCAAGACCAAGGTCGTGACCTCCCGTTGGCCAGATCCGAGCACCAGCTCGGTCGACCTCGGATTCCCACAGAATCGATGAGCTTGGTTTCGTCTCGGCTCGCCAGTAGCGGCGCCGCCCCCGGCTTCGCCGCCGCTCGGCGTTCGTCCCTCGACACGGTCAGGGGAAACCCGCCCCTGACCTACTGTCTCAGGATCGAACCCCGACCGTCGCCTCGCCTGTTTGCTGCTCAACAGGTGGGAGGGGCCGGGGTTCGGGTGCGAGACGGTAGGTGGCCCGGGTTTGGCGACCGTGTCGAGCATCGAACGCCGGGCTCTCCCACCTGGGGCGTCGCGGCCCCGAAGCGGGCGTCGCCGGGCTCTTCCACCGGGGGCGTCACCGAGCAAGCTGGGGGGTGGGGCTAGATGGACTTTGGGGTTGTTTTGCAGACCACTCCACCCTCCGCTCGGGTGGTGGATCTTGCTAAGCGGGCGGAGAGCTATGGGTTCTCTCATGTTTGGACGTTCGACTCGCACATCTTGTGGGAGGAGCCGTATGTGATCTTCAGCCAGATCCTGGCTGAGACGCGCAAGGTCATCGTGGGCCCGATGGTCACCAACCCGGCAACCCGCGACTGGACGGTCACGGCCAGCGTCTACGCAACGCTCAACGAGATGTTCGGCAACCGCACCGTCTGCGGCATCGGCCGCGGCGATTCGGCGGTTCGGGTCACCAACGGTGCTCCGACCACGCTGGCAACGTTGCGCGAAGCCGTGCACGTGATCCGCGAGTTGGCCAACGGCCGCAGCGTCGAATACAAGGGTTCGCAGCTGCGCTTCCCGTGGTCCGTGGGCAGCGAGCTCGAGGTCTGGATAGCGGCGTACGGGCCGAAGGCTTTGTCCCTGACGGGCGAGGTCGGCGACGGTTTCATCCTGCAACTGGCCGATCTGTCGATCGCCGAATGGACGATCGCTGCGGTGCGCAACGCCGCGGCCGCAGTGGATCGCGACCCGGCCGACATCAAGATCTGTGTCGCGGCTCCCGCCTACGTGACGGACGGCAGTGACGACGGGCTGGCCCACGGTCGCGATCAATGCCGGTGGTTCGGTGGGATGGTCGGCAACCATGTGGCCGACATCGTTGCCCGCTACGGCGACGAGAGCGGCGCTGTGCCGCAGGCACTGACCGACTACATCAAAGGCCGTGAGAGCTACGACTACAACGAGCACGGTCAGGCCGGCAACGTGCACACCCAGTTCGTTCCGGATGACATCGTCGATCGGTTCTGCATCGTCGGTCCGGTCAGCGCCCACATCGACCGCATGAACGCGTTGAAAGCACTCGGCGTCGACCAGTTCAGCATCTATCTCCAGCACGACGACAAGGATCACACGCTGCAGGTGTACGGCGAGAAGGTCCTGCCGGCAGTCGCGGAAACGGTCAAGGCCAGAGCGTGACAGCGCGTCTTCGCAAGATGATCATGTTTCCGCTGGCATTCGTCTTGGTCGGCGCACTCTGGGAGGCGTACAAGGCAGTTGGGCCGGAAAACGGTGGCCGGGTGCTCGGCATGCGTTTGCTACCGCGCACCGGTGACCGGGCGATGCCTCACGTCTGGAAGATGGTGTCGCGGCTCGGGCACCCCGAGGTCCGCGGCGGCAAGGAATCGATCTTGTCGGTCGTGATCTCGGCGACATGGTACTCGTTCAGGGTTGCGCTCGCGGCCTTCGTCATCGGCACTCTGCTGGGCATCGCCGTCGCAGTGCTGATGGCCCGCTTCCGCCTGGTCGAGCGGGCGTTGATGCCCTACCTGATCGTGTCGCAGACAGTGCCGATCATCGTGCTCGCTCCTTTGATCATCGGCTTGATGGCCTACGGAAGCCGCGACCTTGTGTCCAAGACATGGATAGCGGCCACACTGCTCGGTGTGTTCCTCGCATTCTTCCCGGTTGCAGTGGCAACACTTCGAGGGCTGCAATCAACACCTCCGGCAGCCATGGAGCTGATGGACTCGCTTGCCTCGCCGTGGTGGCGCACGTTGTTGAAGCTGAGGTTCCCCGCGGCCGTCCCCTACATCGCGCCAGCGCTGCGAATCGCGGGTGCGTCGGCCGTGGTCGGCGTCGTCGTCGCTGAGATCTCGCTCGGAGTTCCCCTCGGGGTCGGGCGCCTGATCCTGTCCTACGGGCAGGAGGCTTCGACCGATCCGCCGAAGCTGTACACGGCTGTGTTCGGCGCAGCGGCCCTGGGTCTGGTGATGGCGGTGTTGGTCGCCTTGATCGATCGGCAGATGATGCGTCGACACCCACCGGCAGCGAATTGATGGACACGTCCGATGCCGATGGCGCCGTGCGAGTCCGCGGCGTCAGCAAGGTTTTCAATCGCAGCATGGCCGACCGGGTCGAGGCGCTAGTCGACATCGATCTGACCGTCAACAAGGGCGAGTTCGTTTCCCTGATCGGTCCGTCGGGCTGTGGCAAGTCGACCCTGCTGCGGTTGATCGCCGATCTGATCGAGCCGACAGCTGGGGAGTTGATCGTGAATGGCAAGCCGGCACACCAGGCCCGCCTCGATCAGGACTACGGCATGGCGTTCCAGCAGAGCGGGTTGTTCGACTGGCGCACGGTCGCGCGTAACATCGAGCTGCCGCTCGAGCTCAAGGGTTGGAACAAGGATCGACGGCGGGCACGAAGCACGGAGATGCTGGCCCTCGTGAAGCTTTCCGAGTTCGCCACGCACATGCCGTGGCAACTGTCGGGTGGCATGCAGCAGCGAGTGGCCATCGCTCGAGCGCTTGCTGCGCATCCCCAACTCTTGCTGATGGACGAGCCCTTCGGAGCTCTCGACGAGATGACCCGCGAGCACATGCAGGCCGAGCTGTTGCGTATCTGCAGCGAGACAGGCACGACCGTTGTGTTCGTGACCCACTCGATCCCCGAGGCCGTCTACCTGGCCGATCGAGTCGTCGTGATGTCGCCACGTCCGGGGCGG
>JANMMQ010000036.1:0-2065 GCA_031373465.1 Ilumatobacteraceae bacterium
CCGGCGCTCGAATCGCTCAAGTCGAATCTCACCGGCCGGGTCGACGTTGCCCAACTCCTGCCTCGCGCTGCGCAGCTGTTCGGCGCGAGCGTGTGCGTCGACGAATCGATCGGCGTCGGACCATGGCGTTGGGGCGACAAGGTGCCCGCTCTGCTGGATGTCGCCGGGTATGACACCACCAGTCCGTGGTCGCTCGATCCACGCGCCCCGCGGCCGATGCGAATCGACTTGTTGGGTCATCCGCAACGTCAAGAGGTGTTGAAGGCGGCCGCACCGCAGCTGGCCGGTGAACGGACCCAGCTGCGCCTACCAGGTGGACTGAACGTCGACTCGGTCGTCAGACAAGCCGTCGCCGACTCATCGGAGGTCCCTCCGGCACCGTGGAGCGAGGCGGCGCACTTTCGCGACTGGCTGGCGCCGCGTTACTGGCGCACGCTGCACGAGCAGCGCCGCGATCTCTCGACCGCATTCCCCGAGCCCGACGGACGGTCGGCAGCCGACTTCCAGCGTTGGTGCCGCAGTGCCTTCACATGCGACGAGGTCCCGTTGCTGGTGACTTCTCCTGAGCAGCAGCGCAGCCACCTCGCGGTGGCCGATGACCTTCGTGGTGACGGCCTGAACCTTGTCGGCTATCTCACCCGTGCATCCGGGCTCGGGGATGTCGCCCGTCGTCTGCTCGCCGCGATCGGTCAGGCACGAGTGCCCCACACCACGGTGGCCACAGAGCGGACCGCCAGTCCCATCGATCAGGCAATGGATGTCGACAACCGGGTCGAGTTCACCAACTCGTTGTGCGTCGTCACGGCCGATCAGTTCCCGTTCCTCGCCGCCGACTTTCCTCAGTTGTTTGCCGCCACCCGTCGGATGATCGGGTACTGGTTCTGGGAGCTCGAGCACGTGCCCCTGCACATGCGTCAGTCGATTGCGTTCGTCGACGAGATCTGGGCCGGCTCGCGATTCGTCACCGAAGCGTTCGCTGCCGTGTCGCCGGTGCCGGTACGCCACGTTCCGATCCCGGTGGCCGAACCCCGATCTTCAGGTCGTTCACGACAAGACTTCCCGGTGCTCGCCGACCTTGGTGACCGGCCCTTGTTCGTGACCGTGCTCGACCACCTCAGCGTGACCGAGCGCAAGAACCCGGTCGGTGTCATCGAGGCGTTCCGGCAGGCGTTCGCGCCCGACGATGGGCCTGTGCTGGTCGTCAAGACGATGAATGGCCGCCAGCGCTGGCCGAACCATCAACGCGTGGTGGCGGCAGCCGACGGCCGGGCTGACATCCGGATGTGGGACGAGACGCTGGACCGTGCCGATCAGATGGCCGTTATCGCCGCCGCCGACTGCGTGGTGTCGCTGCACCGCAGCGAGGGCCTCGGTCTGCACCTTGCAGAGGCGATGTGGCTGGGCACACCGACCATCGCCACCCGATACTCCGGAAATCTCGACTTCATGGACGACGACAACTCGTTGCTGATCGATGCGACCATGGTCAACGTCGTGAACGGCGAAGGCGTGTACCCGACGACGGCGAAGTGGGCGGCACCCGACATCGAACAGGCCGCAGCCGCGATGCGCCGGATCGTCGACGATGCCTCGCTGTCGGCGCGGTTGAGCGCCGCCGGCCGGCACACGATGGAGCGGCAACCTTCGCTCGCCGAGACCGGTAGGTTGATCAGCCAGCTAGTGCTCGGGGAAGAATGACGCCATGGGACTTCGCAGCCAACTGAGCTGGATCGTCAGCGGACGGGCAGCCACGCAGTCGACGCTCGAAGCGTTGACCACTGACCTTCAGGCGTTGCAGCTCAAGGTCGAAGCGCTGCAGCCCAAGGTCGTGGCCATCGAAGCCCGTCAACTCGACGAGTTCGACAAGGTCCGCGCCGCGGTGGCCAGCGCCACCGACGACCTGATGGCCAGGGTCGACGCACTTCGCAAGCAGATCGACAAGCCGTGAGCACCGACCGCAGCGACGAATCCCCGGCGCAGCGCCTGGCGCGTTGGACCGATGTCGACGCGGCGATCGGGATTGCTGCCGAGGCCGAGCAGTTGCGAGCCCGGCTCACCGAGAAGG
>JANMMQ010000038.1:0-12046 GCA_031373465.1 Ilumatobacteraceae bacterium
TCAGCGGGGTGCGAGGGCGGCGCGGCCGCGGTATGCCGCTGCCTCGCCGAGCGCGTGCTCGATCCGCAGAAGCTGGTTGTACTTCGCGACGCGATCGCTGCGCGCCGGCGCGCCGGTCTTGATCTGGCCGCAGTTCGTTGCGACCGCGAGATCGGCGATCGACACGTCTTCGGTCTCACCACTGCGATGGCTCATCACGCTGGAGTACGCGTGACGTGAAGCGAGCTCGACGGTGTCGAGCGTCTCCGTCAAAGAACCGATCTGGTTGACCTTGATCAGCACGCTGTTGGCAACCTTTCGATCGATGCCCATCTGCAGCCGCCTGGAGTTCGTGACGAACAGGTCGTCACCGACGAGTTGGATCTGCGCACCCAATGCTCGGGTGAGGGCCGACCAACCATCCCAGTCGTCCTCGGCCATTCCGTCTTCGAGGCTGACGATCGGATACAAGCCCGCAAGGCGCTGCCAGTAGCCGGCGAGGTCATCGGACGACAGGACCTTTCCTTCACCGGGAAGGTGGTAGTTGCCGTCGCGGTACAGCTCGCTGACGGCTGGGTCAAGAGCGATGGCGATCTCCTCGCCCGGCACGTAGCCCGCCTTCTCGATGGCCTCCATCAGGATCTTGACCGCGTCTTCGTTGGTCGCGAGGTTGGGCGCGAACCCGCCTTCGTCACCGACCGCCGTCGACAGACCGCGGTCGTGCAAGAGTTTCTTCAGCGTGTGGTATGTCTCCGTGCCCCATCGCAACGCCTCGGCGAAGCTGGGCGCACCGACGGGCATCACCATGAACTCTTGGAAGTCGACGGAGTTGTCGGCGTGCACACCGCCGTTGAGAACGTTCATCATGGGTACCGGCAACACGTGGGCGTTGGGGCCACCCACGTATCGATAGAGCGGAAGCTCGAGTTCGGCGGCCGACGCTTTGGCTACGGCGAGACTGGTGCCGAGTATTGCGTTGGCCCCGAGCCTGGCCTTGTTGTCGGTCCCGTCGAGGTTGCCGAGCTCGGTGTCGATCAGCCGTTGTTCGATCGCATCGATGCCCATCAGCGCGGTCGCGATCTCGCCATTGACGTAGCCGACAGCAGTGCGCACACCTTTGCCCATGTAGCGCGCGCCGCCGTCGCGGAGCTCGACCGCCTCGTGCTCGCCGGTCGATGCGCCCGAAGGCACGGCAGCGCGGCCGACAGCACCGCTCTCCAACTCGACCTCGACCTCGACTGTGGGATTCCCACGGGAGTCGAGGATTTCACGGCCGACGATGCTGACGATCTCACTCATATCGCGCAGAGGGTAGCGGGTGGTGCGTCTCCTGATTGCTGGGGTTCTGTTGATCACGTTGGGTTAGCTGGAGGTTTCGGTCTCAAGATCGCGCGGAACGTGCCGATGTTGTGGACGTGGATGCTCAGCAGACCAAACCGTCGTGGCCCTCGCCTTCGCTGGCCCCGCCTCCGGCACCACCTGCTCCGGCGCCTGCTCCGCCGACGCCCGCCGCCGCGTTGACACCACCGCCCGTGCCCGCGTCTGAGTCGTCCGCTCCTGAGCTGTTCCTCGGTTCGCCAAGCCTTCCGCCAGGCATCGAACATGACGAACCCGAGCCGTTTCAAGCACCGATCGTGACGAGGGCCTATGAGCACGCGAGCCATGCGAATCCCGAGCTGATCGGAACCGGTGCGACACGGGTCCTCGCCGCCGCCGGATCGATCGGCAGCGCTGTCGCCTACACCGTCGCAGCTGTCGCTCTGTCGAAGTCCTACCGACACATCACCGCCGACAACTGGCGCGCCGCGTTCGACGAGATCCGCTGGTTGCTGCCGTTGATGATCTCGTCATTCGGTATGGCCTATCTGGGCTGGGTCCTCTGGGCAACGATCGCGGCGGTCAACGGCCACCGCGTCGCCCCGCTCGCCACGTCGCCGTTGTTGCCGCCGGTGGCCTATCTGGTCGGTCCCATCGCAGCCGTCGTGGGATCGGTCTACAAGCCCGAGTACAACGGCGCTTGGCTCGGTGGAGCTGTCGTGTGGGTGTGCATCGGCCACGGGATCGTGTTGCTGTCACTGCGCGGCTCGGCTCGCCGAATCGGTGCCGATGCCCACCAGTTCACGAAGTTGATCATTCTCCCGCTGGCATCGCTGGGTTACCGCGTGATCGCCACAACGGTGCTTCCCCAGACCAGCTTCAACAACACCACATTTTTCGCCATCCTTGTTGTGATCGACGTGATCTTGATGATGGCTACCGCAATCGCAGTGTGGCATGCCATGCACTCGTTCGACCTGGCGTGTGCCCGCGACCGGTACAGCTCGGTCGAAAATCAACTGCCGGCTTTCATGGCCTCGGCGCACCGCTGACCGCGCTAGTTATCCCAAATTGTCCCCGACCATCACTCGGCTCGCTTGACCTCGTCCCAGAGTTGGTCGAGCACAGCCAGATCTGTGTCGTTCATCACGATCCCGCGTTCGGTCGCCAGCTTTCGACCGCCTCGAACCTGCGCCGGAACTTGTGGGTGGCCACGCGCAGTGCGGCCTCGGGTTCCACGTCGAGATGACGGGCAACGTTGACGACGGCGAACAACACGTCGCCCAGTTCGTCATCGACCCGCCCGGCATCGCCTGTGGCGACGGCATCGGTCAGCTCGGTGACCTCTTCTGCGATCTTCAGTAACGCCCCGCCGACGTCGGGCCAATCGAACCCAACCTTCGCAGCTTTGCGCTGCACCTGGTACGCGTAGCTGAGCGACGGTTGCGACATCGCGATCCCATCGAACACGCTGGTTCGGCCCTTCTCCTTGTGCTTGATCGCGTCCCAATTGGCCACCACCGTCTCGGCATCGTCGGCAACCACCGAGCCAAAGACATGAGGGTGCCGCCTGACCAGCTTGTCGTGAATCGCATCGACGACGTCAGTCATGGTGAAGCGGCCCTGCTCTTCGGCGATCGTGGCGTGAAACTCGATCTGGTACAGGAGGTCCCCGAGCTCTTCGATCAGTGCCGAATCGGTCGATGGCTGCTTCTCATCCAGCTCCTGCAGCGCGTCGACCACTTCGTAGGTCTCTTCGAGCAGGTACTTGATGAGTGACTCATGAGTCTGCTTCTGATCCCAGGGACACTGCTCGCGCAACGTTCTCGCGAGTTGGTGAAACCGGACCAACGATGCGCCGACCGGTGACCCGAGGTGGGGGATGTAGATACAAGTGAGGTGATCGGCCTCGACCGTGCGGTCGAGCTCGGCCCACGTCGTGTTGACCACTTGCTGTTCGGGACTCCCCAGCCGCTGCAAGATCACGACCGGTTCGTCGCCGGTCGCGCCCTCGACCGCCAACTTGATGTCGCTCAAAACCCAGTTGGCGTGTGCGTGGGCGACGAGCATCGGTCCGCTGTCACCGGCGGCTGCCGTGGCGAACTCGTGGCCGTCGATCAACCGCACGCCTGCCTCGATCGGATCGATTCCCAACGCGGCGTAGGCAACATCGAGGAACGAGAGGGCAGGCAGCACGGTGCAATGCACACGATCATCGCTGCAGAGATGTCGCACCGACCGTTCGAGGACCAGCGGTGAGCCCGGTACCGCGTACAGGATGTGTCCGTGTTCGGCTGCGGCGGCCACGAGGAGCTCGGTGATCTCGCCATAGACGTCGGCGAAGGTGTCCGCCGCCTCGTAGACGTCATCGAACGACGTCGCATTGGTCACCAGCGCCGCCGACGGATGACGTGTGGTTCGAATGAAGCGGTGCTCGATGTTTGCGATCGCGTCGAGGGTCTCCCGTGTCACGAATTGCGGGCCGGCAGGGCCGAGCCCGACGATCGTGATTCGTCCGACAACCGAGTCGTCAGCTGCCGTCACGAGTTGAGCGTCACGACCGAGCCGCTGGCCGCATCCCATCGGCCGTATCGCGGATCGACATAGATGGTGGCTGCCTCGACGATGGCGTCGAGTTGTTCCTGGGGTACGGCAGACCTGGCGATGAGCGATTTCGACTCGGGCAACAACTCGTCGAACGGCCTCAGCATCAGGACAGCAGAGAACGTGTTGAGATCAGCGGCGATCGGTTGACCGACGGGGATGTCCTTCAGCGCCGCAGTGACAGCCGTGTTGACCGTGCCTGGATCGATGCACTCGCTGCCGTCCTGGCCCTTCACGATCCCACCGGCTTGGGCGATGACCGTGTCGGTCGAGAACTGACGAGCAGCGTCGGCAAATGGGGTTCCGTTGTTGACGGTGGCGAGCACGTTGTTGGCGTCGTCGATGTTGTTAACGGTGATTGCCGCGAGGCAGATGACAGGGCTACCGCTGAGCCCGGACTCGTACGTCGTCCGCGCCTTGTCGCCCGCAATCGTCGTGATTGCTTGTGAGAGCCGACTGTCGAGCTCGGCAGATGTCGTCGGCGCCGTTGCTGCAGCCGTACCGTTCGATGCTTCGAGCACCGTGACGCGGATCCACTTGGTGAGCTGTTCACGCAACTGGTCGCCAGTGGCTGCTGCGTCGCCACTGGAGGCGAGCGCTTCGACCGCCTTGGATGACAGGCTGCGGTTGCCCACCTTCGCGGCCACGTCGTTGCGGTTGAACGTCGCGCACGATGAAAGTGTGAGAAGAGTGAGAAGGGTGAAAAGAGTGAGACGGGTGGCGATCACTGTTCGAGGCGAACGACGTCGATTCACGGCGGGAACCCTACTTGTCAGGTTTCACTTGGCGTACTCGCATCGCCCGGTGTGCTCGGTGTGCTCGGTGTGCTCGGTGTGCTGGGGATGAGGGGAATCTCCTCGGTGGTCCAGCCGCTGGCAGCCCAGTCCTCGAGGCTCCACTCGTCGTCGTCCCACGCGCTGTCGACCGGACGCTGCTCGTCCGGCAGCGGTGTCAGCACGTCGCGCACGTAGGACGTGACGGCTTCGCCGAGACCGACGTCGCCACCGGCTTCCTCTGACAAGAACCACAAGTGCTCCAGCACCTGGTGATACAGCTCCGCGGGCTGCAACTTGCCGACAAGGTCGGGCGGCACGCCATCGATGGTCGGCTCGAATCGCTCGTCGAGCCAACGCGCTGCCGCGACAGTTTCGGGGACCTTGCGGAGCGTCTGCTGCTCGATGACGGCGCGATACCGGGCGATGTCGTTGAGCAGACGTCGTGCCTGGTTCTCGCCGGCCTCCAGCCCGGTCAGTGTCTTCAACCGTTGCCCGTGGAACCCGTGCTCGACGACACGAGGGATGAGCCGTAGCTTGGAGCCGTCGGCGGTCGTGTACAGCTCCAGTTCGGCGGCGTCGAAGCCGAGCTCGTGCAACCGTTGCAGGCGGTGATCGATCCGGAAGGTCTCGTTGACGTCGAACTCGTCGGTTCCGGTCAGTTCCACCCACAGGCGTTCGTACGTTGTCTCGATCCCCAGCGCCGTGGATATCGGATCGATCCCATCGACGAGGCGTCCGCCTGCCTCCAGGTCGGAGAGGTCTCCGGCCACGTTTTCTATTGCGATCGTCAGGTCGTGTCGACGCTGACCGTCGGACAGGGATGGGTGTCGCTCACCAGTCTCGACATCGATGACGTACGCGCTCAATGCTCCGGCATCGCGGCGGAACAACGTGTTGGACAGTGAACAATCGCCCCAGTAGAAGCCGGCCAGATGCAGCCGGACGAGCAGACCCGCCAACGCGTCGAGCACCCGATCGCCGAGATATGGGATGTGCAGGCCACGACCGGAGAGCAGCACGCGGTATGGCAGTGAGTAGTCGATGTTGCGGGTGATCAGCAGTCCGTCGGCGTCGCCTTCTCGCTCGGTCACCACGCCTACCACCTCGGCCGTAGGAAGACCGGCGTCGCCCAACTCGCGTAGCAATCGCCATTCACGCTCGGCCAGATGGTCGGGCAGTTCTTTGACGACGTAGGTGATGCCGCCGGTGTCCACCAGGCGTACCACGTGTCGGTGCAGACCGGCCACCTCGTACAGACCTGGGATCGTCCAGTCGTCGAGCCGCTCGGCGAACGGCCAGTCCACGAGCGCCACATGCTCGCCGGGTTTGGCGATCTGCAGTCTCACGCCGGTATCAACTCGCGTAGGAAGGCGACAAGGAACTCTGCGGGCTCCGCGGCGCGTGGCATGGGTACGACGAGTTGCTGCGAATCGGTCTTGAAGATGGCATTGCGGGCCAATCGTTGCAGACGCATCTCGGCACTGGTCTTCAATTTCAACGGCGCAAGCCGTGCCTGGCCGGCTGCGATCGAGACATCGCGCAGGCCGAGACGGTGGCACTCGGCGCGCAGGTAGCCGACGTTCAGCAACGCATCCGCTGGCTCGGGTACCGGGCCATAGCGGTCCTCCCATTCCGTGCGGATGTCGTCGACCTCGGCTGCGGACGTCACCGCTGCGAGACGGCGATACGCCTCGAGCCGCGACTCTTCTTTGGCGACGTAATCGGTCGGCAGGTAGGCGTCGGTCGGCACGTCGAGCTTCAGCTCACTCGGCTCCTTCGGCGGCTCGCCCTTCATCTCGCCGACCGCCTCGGTGACCATCTGGCAATAGAGGTCGTAGCCGACTGCGGCGATGTGCCCGCTCTGCGATTCGCCGAGCAGGTTGCCGGCGCCGCGGATCTCGAGGTCGCGCATGGCGATCTTGAAGCCGCTGCCGAGGTCGGTTGCCTCGCCGCTGGTGCGCAACCTCTCGTACGCCTCCTCGGTCAGCCGCGCGTCGCGCGGATGGAAGAGGTACGCGTACGCCCGCGAGCCGCTGCGGCCGACGCGACCGCGCAACTGGTGCATCTGTCCGAGACCGAGCAGGTCGGCCCGCTCGACCACAAGCGTGTTGACCGTTGGCATGTCGATGCCACTCTCGATGATGGTCGTGCACACGAGCACGTCGTAGCGGCCCTCCCAGAAGTCGACGACGATCTGCTCCAGCGATCCTTCGTCCATCTGCCCGTGGGCGACCGCGATCCGCGCCTCGGGAACCAGTTCACGCAACCGTTCGGCGGCCTGCGAGATCGTCTTCACGCGGTTGTGCACCCAGAAGACCTGGCCCTCACGCAGCAGCTCGCGGCGCAGCGCCTCGACGGCGACTCGTTCGTCGTACTCGCCGACGAACGTGAGGATCGGTTGGCGATCCGCCGGCGGTGTCTGCAGCAACGAAAGATCGCGGATGCCTACGAGACTCATCTCGAGGGTTCTCGGTATCGGCGTTGCGCTGAGGGTCAGCACATCGACATTGACCTTCAATTTCTTCATCGTCTCTTTTGCCTGTACGCCGAACCGCTGCTCTTCGTCGACTATCAGCAGACCGAGGTCTTTGAAGGTGACGCCCTCCTGCAGCAGGCGGTGCGTGCCGATCACGCAGTCCACCTCACCAGTTGCCAACCCGTCGATCACCCGCTTGGCCTCCTTGTTCGTCAGGAAGCGGCTGAGCGTTTCGACGCGGATCGGATAGCCGGCGAAGCGATCGGCGAACGTGTTGCCGTGCTGGGTGACCAGGAGCGTCGTGGGTGCCAGAACGGCGACCTGCTTGCCGTCCTGGATCGCCTTGAATGCGCCGCGGATTGCAACCTCGGTCTTGCCGAAACCGACGTCGCCGCACAGCAGGCGGTCCATCGGATAGGGGCGCTCCATGTCGACCTTCACATCGTCGATCGCTGTTCGTTGATCCGGGGTCTCGACGTATGGGAACCCATCTTCCATCTCGGATTGCCACGGGGTGTCGCTGCCGAAGGCGTGGCCAGCGGCATTGACCCGCTTCTGATACAGCACGACCAGCTCTTGGGCGATCTCGCGCACCGCGCTACGCACCCGTGCCTTCGCCTTCGCGAAGTCGGCGCCGCCTAATCGGTGCAGCGTCGGCGCCTCGCCACCCACGTACTGGCGAAGCGAGTCGATCTGGTCGCTGGGCACGTACAGCTTGTCGCCACCCTTGTAGGCCAGCAGCAGGTAGTCGCGCTCGATGCCGCCGATCGTCCGCTTGACCATGCCCTCGTACCGCCCGACACCGTGCTGGTAGTGCACGACGTAGTTGCCCGGCTTCAGATCTTCGAAGAAACCCAGGCCCTGCCGCTTGCGTGGCCGCGGTTGCCGGTGGGTGCGCCGGCGGCCGGTGAGGTCACCTTCGGCGACGATTGCCAGCTTTGCGTCGGGTAACGAGCAACCGCGGTGCAGGGGAGCGGTGACGACGTAGCCGCCCGGCTTGGTGAGATCGGTTGTCGGCGTGGCGATGGTGAAGTCGAGGCCACGATCTCGTAGCAGCTCGGCCAACCGTGTAGCACTGCCGATCCCGTCGGCGGCGACGACCACGCGGAACTTGTCGGCGATCATCTCGTTGAGGCGCTTGGCCAGCCCCTCGCCGTCACCTACGACCGGGCCCCAACCGGTGGCCTGCACCATCGGTGCGTCAGGACCTTCTGGGGTCGAGCTCAGGGTCCACATCGACTGAGTCGTGTCGAGCAGTCGATTGGGCTCCGCGTGCAATCGCGGAAACTTGCGATCGGCGTCTCGCGCCCACGTTGATGCCAGTGTGCGGGCGAGGTCGCCTTCTTCTGCGAGCAGGTCGTTGGCGCGGTCGCGCATGCGGCGCGGCTCGATGAGAGCGACCTTGGCCGACGCACGCAGGAGGTCGGTGATCAGCGTGTCACCGTCGACCAGCCACGGCAGCCAACTCTCCATCCCGTCGAAGACCGTTCCCTCGGCGAGGCGTTCCCATTGCTCGCGCCCCCACGGCTCGTCGGCGATCAAGGAGGCCGCACGCGTTCGCACGGCTTCGCTGGGAAGCAGTTCGCGTGCCGGGAAGATGTGCACCTCGGCGAGATCATCGGTGCTGCGTTGGTCGTTGACGGTGAACTCGGTCAACCGGTCCACCTCGTCTCCCCACAGGTCGATGCGGATCGGCGCGTCGGCAGTCGACGGGAAGACGTCGACGATGGCGCCACGTCGGGCTACCTCGCCGCGGTGCTCGACGAGGTCTTCGCGGCGGTAGCCGAACCCGACCAATGTTTCGAGCAACGCGTCCGGGTCGATCACGTCGTTCGGTCGAACGATGATCGGCTCGACGTTTATGGCCTCGGGGCTCAACCGCTGCAGGAGGGCCCGCACGCCGGCAACGATGATCCGCGGTTGCTCGTTGCGCAGGCGCCACAGCACCTCCATCCGGCGGCCCATCGTTTCCACGCTCGGGCTGATGCGTTCGAACGGAAGCGTCTCCCATGCCGGGAAGAGCACGACCGAGTCGGGCGACATGAACTGGCAGAGGTCGTCGTACAGCTGGCCGGCGTCGGTGCCTGTGGGCGTCGCAACGAGCAGTGGGCTACGGTCCCCGAGTTGGGCCAGAGCCGCGATGGCGACCGCTCGTGCCGATTCCGATACTGCGACGAGCGCCGCGGGATTGCCGAAGGCATGGGTCAGCCCGGCGTCGTCGCGAAGGAGCCTGGGAAGCGAGGCGAGCGAGGCGAGCGAGGCAGTCGGCATGTCGACCGTTGAGGGTACCGGTGCCGCTCGGGCGCCCTTACCGTTTGCGGCGTGACACCGGTCAAGCGCCGTTGAACTGGCGCATCGCCGCGTCGGGCCCCTCCGCCAGCAGCACTTCTACGGCGTCGGCGGCGAGGACGATGGAGACATCGAGCAGCTCGCGCTCGGCCTTCGGTAAACGCGACAGCACGTGATCGGCGCCGCGTTCTTTGGAGGGCGGCTTGCCGATGCCGATCCGCACGCGCGCGTAGTCCTGCGTCTTCAGATGTTGGGTGATGCTGCGCAGCCCGTTGGTACCCGCAAGACCGCCACCGAGTTTGACGCGAACGACCCCTGGCGGCAGGTCGAGCTCGTCGTGGACGACGATCAGCTGTGCAGGGTCGGCGGGCTCCGTCAGCAGGTTCAGCTTGTGTCGACGCATCAACGCTCCGACCGCCTGACCGCTGTCGTTCATGTATGTCGTTGGAAAGGCGAGGATCACCCGCCGGCCGGCAATGCGAGCGTCGGCCACCAAGGCCTTGTCGCGGCCGGACTTGAACTTCGCTCCGGCCCGTTCCACGAGCAACGCCACTGCCTCGGCACCGACGTTGTGGCGCGTGCGTGCGTATTCCTTGCCCGGGTTTCCCAACCCGACGACCAGCGCGTCGATCACGCCGGGTCAGGTCATTCTGGGCTGGCAGCGGCGTCGCCGCCTTCGGCAGCAGCGCCTTCACCCTCGGCTTCGCCTTCTTCAGCCTCGGCGACGGGCTCTTCGACCTCAGCCGCTGTGGTCAACACGGTGACGACTGCCATGTCGGGATCGCCCAGGGGCGTTACGCCCTTCGGCATGGAAATGTCAGACAGGCGGATGACGGTGTCGGGTTGCATCTCGGTGATGTCGATGACGAACTCGTTGGGCATGTCGGTCGGGGTGCAGCTCACTTCGAGGGAGTCGACGGCGGCATCGACGAGACCACCCATCGCCGCCACTGCCTTGGATTCGCCTTCGAGACGGACAGCAATGTGAACGGTGATCTCCTCGTTCATGTTGACCTGCAGGAAGTCGACGTGGTTAACCGTGCGACGGATCGGGTGGCGCTGCAGCTCCTTGACGACCGCCGGGTAGCTGGTGCCGCCCACCTGCAGGGCCAGGACCGTGTTGACGCCGGCCGGGCCGCTGAGTGCCAGGCGGAACTCGCGGCGCTCCACGGTGACGCTGATCGGCTCCATGCCGCGGCCGTACAAGATGCCCGGGATGTGCCCCTCGGCGCGCAGACGGCGGGCGATTGGTGTGCCCGAACCGGTTCGGGGTGTGGCGGTGAGTGTGGTCTGCGACATGACGGGGCCTCGAAACTGGCTCTTCTTGGAATACGGAATTAGGTCTCAACAGCTAGATCTCAGCGATCTAGAACGGTTGGCAAGCCTAGCGGCCCTGGTCCTGCTAACAAACGGGTGTCAGCCCTGGTTCTCGCCGCCGAAGATCTCGCTGACGCTGGTGTCGTCGAACACGGCGTTGAGCGCGTCGGCGATCAGTGGTGCGATCGACAGCACCTCGATCTTGTCGATCTGCTTCTCCGGCGGCAGCGGCAAGGTGTTGGTCAGCACGACGCGGGTGATGGGGGCATTCTTCAACCGGTCCACCGCAGGGCCGCTGAGCACGCCGTGCGTTGCCATGGCCCACACCTCGGTTGCACCGCGCTGCAGCAAGATATCGGCTGCGCTGGTGATGGTGCCGCCACTGTCGATCATGTCGTCAGTGAGGATGCAGAGACGGCCGTCGACGTCGCCGATCACCTCTTTGGCTTCCGCCTGGTTGGTGCTGCCCTTGGGTCGGCGTTTGTAGATGAACGCCAGGTCAGCGCCGAGATCTCCGAGATGCTCGGCCATTCGGGCGGCAACCTTGATGCGCCCCGCGTCGGGCGACACGATCACCGGCTCGTGGGCGTGTTGCCGCACGTAGTTCTCGAGCACTGGGGTCGCCGTGAGGTGATCGACGGGACCCTCGAAGAAACCCTGGATCTGGCCGCTGTGAAGATCGAGCGACACCATCCGCTTGGCTCCTGCAGCCTTGAACAGGTCGGCGATGAGCCTGGCGGTGATCGGCTCGCGGCCTTCGGCCTTTCGATCCTGCCTCGCGTAGCCGTAGAACGGGCAGACCGCTGTGATGCGTTTGGCGGAGGCCCGGTACGCCGTGTCGATCATGATCAGTTGCTCCATGATCGAGTCGTTGATGCTGTGCTCGTCGCTGCCGCAGTGCGTCTGCATGATGAACACGTCGCTGCCGCGGATGCTCTCGGTGAAACGGGGGCGGATCTCACCGTTGGCGAACTGCACCAGATTCGGGTCACCGAGCTCGATGCCGAGATTCGCCGCCACTTCCTCAGCCAGAGCCGGATGCGTGCGCCCCGAGAAGAGCGACATTCGCTTGGTGGTGAATTTCTCCATGTGTGGGGCTCCGCTGTACTTAGTCGGCAGGTGCAGTGTAGAACGCGCCTGTCGATGCAGAAGAAGGCACTGATGTGCCGGGCGAAAGATGGGCGTACGGGCCGACATGGGCGTCGTCGCCGATCTCGCTGTCGCGTCCCACCGTGTTCTCCACGACGGCCTGCGATCCGACCACACAATCGACCAATCGGGTATCGGG
>JANMMQ010000240.1:0-3453 GCA_031373465.1 Ilumatobacteraceae bacterium
GACTTCGGGGTACATCTGCGGGCTCCTGTGAAATCATGTTGCACAGGGACGAGCGTTGCTCGCGATCCCACCCTGCTTGCCACCGCCCGCAGACGGCAACCACTCGGTTGCGCCAGCTGGATCGGGCTGGACCCGTTCGGGTCTACTGGGCCGACTGGTTGTGAGCCGGACGGCCGTTCTTCCGAAGACTCGGAGGTGATTGCCTCGTCAACGTCATCTCAGATCCTACCGGCCGGCGTCGACTGGCCACGATGACTTTTGCAAGTGGACTACTGCAGTTCGTCACCGACGATCAAAGGATCGTCTCCCGAAGCCGACCAACTCGGCGTGGTGGCGGACTCGACATCGAGCTCACCGAGATCGAGACGCATCATGACAGTCTCATCCGCGTCGGGTTCTGCGGCCGCCATCTGCGATGGGGTGGCATCGCTGAGTGACCCGAACTCGTATGGGTGCGAATCCTGCTGATCCGCGGAGTCCGCGAACGTCGACGCGGCGTTGCCCGGTGAGCCGGTGCTGTTGTCGTCGTCATCATCCTCCTCTGCGACAGAAGGCGACGCAGTCGAGCCTTCTGTCGTGCGCGCGGAGAGCAACGATTCAGCAGACGCCGACAGCAGCGGGCGGCGCATGTCTCCGAGGCCGCCCGGAACACGCTCGACGAGATCCTGCAACGACACTGCCGCGTCGCGCAGCCGCTCGCGTTGTGCGCCGAGATGGTGCTCGAGATGATCCACGTCGGACAGCAGGAAGTCGCGCCGAGCGAGCAGTGCCTGCACCTCGTTCTCTGCCTTGATCCGCTCCGACTCCGCAGACCTGCGCGCCTCGAGACGCGCCTCGTCGAGCAACTTGTCGGCCATCGACCGGGCATTGTCGATGACGGTCGTCGCGTCGACCCTTGCCTTGACGGTGATCGATTCCGCATCGGAGTTGGCTTGAGCGATGGTGCTGTCCGCCGTGCGCTGTGCCAGCAGCAACGTGCGGCTGATGTTCTCGGCATCCTCGTCGTTGGCGGATCGGCCGCCGCTTGCCGTACCCGCGCCGTTGCTGACCTGCTGCGAAACCTCTTGCAGCTTCGCGACCGCAGCGCGCGCCCGCGCTTCCATTGCTGTCGCCTGGTTCTGGGCAGTCTCGATTGCCGCAGCAACCTTCTCCTTGAAGTCGTCAACCTCGTTGGGGTCGTAACCCTTTTTGACTGTCTTGAAACCGGCACTGCGAACGGTCTGCGGGCTGAAGTCCATTCTCAGATGTTAGGCACTATGAGCCCGCAACAGTGGACAATCAGCTCCCGAAGTCGCCGCTGTCGTACCCACCCTTGCGGGGCGGGATCGGCTTCAACAGGTAGACACCGGTGGCGACTTTCTCCATCGTCCCGTTGAGTCCGTAGCACAGGCCGCTGGCGAAATCGATCAGTCGCCGTGATACCTCGCGGTCGCTGGCCTCGAGGTTCATGATGACCGGCTGACCTTCTTTGAACTTGTCAGCGACCTCTTGTGCGGAGTCGAAGCGGCGCGGCCGAACCGTGTATGGATCAGCCGAGTTGGGTGGCGGCTGGCGTTGGGTGTTGATCGGACGAGGTTGCACGTTCGAGTCGTCCGACGCGGGAACGGGCCGCCGGCCGGTCAGGTCCGCATCGCGTGTGGGGTAGCTCGGGCGTGCCGGCATCGTGCGTACGGTGCCGTCCGGCTCGTAGTCACCCTGATATCCGCGACCGCCGCGCTGGACAGGTTCTTCGCGTGTGTGCCTGGGCTGCCGGGAAGGACGCTCCGGCTCCTGGGCTGGGTCGTAATCGTCGTACGCATCGTCGGGCCCCAGTCCCAACCAATCCATTGCGTTTCTCCAGATCGGCATCCTTGGTCCTCCTCGCCTGAGATTACCGTACTCGCGGGGTCGGAGCAGGACGCATGCCAAACAGGACGCTACCGAGGCGTACACGCGTCGATCCTTCCTGCACTGCAACGACGAAATCGTCGCTCATTCCCATGGAGCAGGTGGTCAGGCCGAGGTCGTCGCACAGTCGCCGCACCAGCCGAAAACCGGCTCGGCCGGCCTCCGGGCCACCGGTCGTCGGACCCACCGTCATCAGGCCCTCGACCGCAAGACCCGCCGACGTGGCCTTGGCCACGAGGGGCTCGACCTGATCCGGCGAGCATCCACCCTTCGCGGCTTCTCCGGTGGTGTTGACCTGCACCAATACGCGAGCACCGGGTGCCCGCTTGGCCAGTTCGACGACGAGTCCCGGCCGGTCAACGGTCTCGTAGACGTCGACGAGACCGACGAGCTGGCGGACCTTGTTCGTCTGGAGCTGCCCGATGAAGTGGACCGCCACATCGTCGATGTCCAATGCGTCGAACTTGCTGACGAGCTCCTGGGCGTAGTTCTCACCGACCGCGGTGAGCCCGGCTTGCCTGGCAGCCAGCACGGCTGGTGCGGGATGCCCTTTCGTGACCGGGAGCACCTCGACATCCGAACCTCCTGCGTCGACGATCTGCCGACGAACCCGCTCCAACCGCTCGGCGAGATCGCCGAACTGGGTCACTCGAGCTGGCTCACTTCAGGAACGACGGGACATCGAAATCGTCGTCACCGTCGTCGAGTGGATCGACAGGCTGCTCCGCGAACAGATCCTTGAGCGACGCCGTCGGCTTCTCGGACTTACCACCGGGGCGGGCGGCGGTGGCGCCGCTGTCCCAACGATCGAAGCCTGCAGCAATGACGGTGACTTTGACCTCGTCGCCCAACTCGTCGTCGATGACCGTCCCGAAGATGATGTTGGCATCCTGGTGTGCGACGCCGTGGATGATCTCGGCCGCCGCGTTCATCTCGAACAGCGACATGCCCGAAGGTCCGGTGATGTTGAGCAGGATGCCCCTGGCGCCATCGATGGCGGCTTCGAGCAACGGGCTGGAGATTGCCGCCTTCGCAGCGGTGACCGCGCGATTTTCGCCACTTGCCTGACCGATGCCCATCAGGGCCGAACCCGCGCTCGACAGGATCATCTTGACGTCGGCGAAGTCGGTGTTGATCAGGCCGGGAGTCGTGATGAGGTTGGTGATTCCCGACACGCCCTGCAGAAGGACCTCGTCGGCCATCTTGAACGCATTCAGCACACTGGTTTTCTCATTGGCAACAGTAAGCAGCCGATCGTTGGGGATGACGATCAGCGTGTCGACCTTTTCCTTCAGGCGTTGAACGCCGGCGTCGGCCTGCACTGAGCGGCGCCTGCCTTCGAAGCTGAACGGGCGGGTCACCACGCCGATGGCCAGCGCACCGATGCTGCGTGCGAGCTCGGCGATGATCGGCGCGGCACCAGTACCAGTACCGCCGCCCTCGCCCGCTGTGATGAACACCATGTCGGCACCCTTGAGGACTTCCTCGATCTCTTCGCGATGCGTCTCGGCGGCGTTGCGTCCCACATCGGGGTCGCTGCCGGCGCCGAGGCCGCGTGTGAGATCC
>JANMMQ010000119.1:0-7283 GCA_031373465.1 Ilumatobacteraceae bacterium
CACGGCGGTGAGGTTGCGGGCGCTGAGCCCAAGTGCATCCGCCAGAGTCTTCATCTTGGCCGGGCCCTGGCAGTGAAGGGCTTCGAGGACGCGGAGCCGTGGATAGGTGAAGCCACCCGGGGTACGCGAATCGAGCCAGCGTAGGAAACACCTCGAGAACCGAGCTGACAGCTCCAACAGCTCACGATGAGGCAGATCGAGCGATGCATCGTCGTTGCTGGGGGGCATTGCGGCTACATCGAAACTCATGTCATCACCATATCGGATCATCGAACATAAGAGAATGTGTTGTAAGTGATACTTACAGAAGGTATTATTACGGCGTTCTGTTATCGCAGACGATTACCAGCCAAAACCCACCACAGGAGCACATCATGCTTGCAACCCTTCCCCTCACGACCGGAACGTGGACGTTCGATCCGAATCACTCCGGGGTCAACTTCAAGGTCCGTCACCTCGGATTGACCAACGTACGCGGACGTTTCAACGGTGTCGACGCGTGGCTCGAGGTCGGCGAGGATCTGGCCAGCACCCGGTTCGGCGCCTCGATCGACATCGCCTCGATCGACACCAACCAGGCTGACCGCGATGCCCACCTTCGCTCGACCGACTTTTTCGCTGCGGACCAAAACCCGACCATGACGTTCGCGTCGACGGCTATTCGTGAGCTCGGCAGTGACGAGTACGAGGCCGATGGCGATCTCACCATCAACGGCATCACCAAGCCGGTCACGCTCGCCGTCGAGTTCAGCGGAGCGATCGTGCATCCGGGCGACGGGCAGCTGCACAGCGGCTTCATCGCGACCGCGCAGATCGTGCGCGACGACTTCGGCATCGATTTCAACATGCCTCTCGGTATCGACAAGTTCGCACTCGGTAAGAAGATCGACATCGACATCGACGTGCAGTTCGTCGCACCGCACGGCTGAGCCTCGGCCGACCGCGCCGAACCTCGTCAGGCCTTCGGCGGCGGAGATTTCTTCTTCTGATCTCCCGGGAGGTTTTCCGGACGGTCGATGAACTCTCCGCCACTGGAGTCGTCGTCAACCGGTTGAGGTTCTGACTCTTCGCCGCGTTGCCTCGTCATGCCGAATCGGTACCCCAGCGAGACGTCGGGCAAACGTCAGAGCACGTTCTGACGACGGCGCCTGGTTTGTCTTGTCGCCCGAACGGGTACGGACAGGTATGACACAAGTGCTGATCGCCGTCGACGACTCGGAATCATCGGTCAAGACCGCCCGGCTCGCCTACGCACTGTTCGGCGACAAAGCCAGTTACATCGTTGTCAACGTGGCCGATCAATCACCCATGATCTGGGGTGGCGATGCCCTGGTGTGGGGGGTCGGCTATCCAATCGTGATGGCGCCGTCCGGGATCGTCGATTCCGCCGTCAACCGAGCGGAGCAGCACACGTATGCACCGGGCGAAGACACTCCGGCAGTCGAGGTCGACAATGCACCCATCGACTCCGCGATCCAGGTCGCTCGCGATGTCGCCGCCGAAGCCGACATCCCGAACCCCCAGGTCGTCGGCGAGGTTGGCGACCCTGTAACGGCGATCATCACCGCAGCACACCACCATCAGGCCGACGTGATCGTGATCGGATCTCACGACCGCAGCTGGTTCAGCAAGCTGCTGACCCCCTCTGTGACGGGAGCCGTCGTCAAAGAAGCCGACATCCCCGTCCTGATTGCCCGCTGAGGACGTCTACGGGTTCGAGGGTGGGAGGTTGAAGGCTTTTTGGATCGGAGTGACGGCATCAGTGACATGTTGTGCGAAGGCGTGGATTGGTGCCTTGGCTGCGACGTCCTGACGAAGGACCTCGATCGCGTCGAGGGTCGGCTGCCGGAGCTCGGGACCCAGCCATGGAGCCGCCGCGTACGCACCGTTGAGCAACGAGGCCGCTTCATCGATCGCCTGCGTGATCGTTGTCGTGGACTCACCGGAGCTGCTGACGATCGCTTGGTTGTACTCGATCGGGAGTCGTTGCAGAGCGGTCGCTGCGTCTTCGCCCTTCGATTGCGCTGTGGAAACCACCTCGCTGACGCTGGTGCTGCTGCCATGGCCGACGAGATAACCGATGCCGAAACCGATCAGCAGTGTGGCCGCGCCGACGATCGCCGTGACCCGGTGCCTGCGCGAACCTTGCATGTACACAGCCATGGTTTTGTTCCTGCTCTGTTGGTGAACGTCGGTGGTAGTGGTTTTATCCGCTGGTGACCACGACAGCAGCGAACTCCGTGGGTCGATCGCGGCCCAGCGCCCGCAAGGCATCGAGAGCCGCGGACGGGGTCAGTGAGACGATCCTCGATTGCTCGACGAGCCAGACCGTCGGCTTGCCTTCGCCACCGAGGTGCCGGCGCGTGTAGCGGGCAAGCATCGCGGCCAGCGGTCCTTCGACCATGTCCTTGCCGGCGAGGTAATCGCCGGATCCCGAGGCAACCACGTCTCCATAACGGTCGAGCAGCAAAACGTTCGATGTACCGGATGGCGAGGGCCGTCGAGCCACCCATGCGTGACCAACCGCCAGCGGATCGGAATATTCGTGATGACCGGCGGCGACAACGACCTCAGCGGTCGACAACGGCGCGCGGCCCGGCATTGCCCCCGACGCGAGGCCGACCGTACCGGTCGCCGATGCCCGAAGAGTGGCGTGCTCGCGGTCGAACTCCACTCGTACATCAATGGAGCTCAGGGCTGCACCGGCCTCGAGGCATGCTTCCTCGGCCGCGGCGGCAAGCGATTCACCATCGGCAAGTGTTGGCTCGATCACCGATCGCTCTCGCTCGACGAGAACGAACGACAGGGCATCACCGATCGAGGAGATCACTTCGGCGTTTTCGGGGATGTGGCACTGCAGACCCATCTGGTCGGCCACGAATCGGGCGACCCCACCCGCGCCGCCGCCGACAGCGACGAGAATCGGCGACTTGAGTGAATAGTCCTTGCACACGTCGGCTACCAGGGCACCGATCGCGTGTGCGGAGGCGACCAACATCCGTCGGCCGACCTCCATGCCGTCCAGACGCAAGAGACGTCCGGCAGCGCCCAGAGCCGCGAGGGCCGATTCGCGGCTGGCCTGCTGTGCGGCGTGATCGTTCTCGTGAACGACGCCGAGAGCGACTGCCGCACACGTGTTGGTGATGGCAACAGGTCGCCCATCGGCGAGGCGGGCGATCACGTATTCCTTTGGGTCACCCGTCTTCGGCGCAATCAACTCTGCGGTCGCGCCTGCAAAATCCTGTGGATCGAGATAGCACGAGTACGGCAGCCCGGCCATGTGCGCGCTCCGCGGACCCACGCCATGCAGGCGGCCACGCCGAGCGCGCAACATGGATCCGCCGGCCACGCCGACCACTCGAACGTCGAGAGCGCGGATCGCGGTCGCGTGACTGGCAACCCGCACGTAGCTCAATGCCGGGCGACCCGCTCTCACGGCGGCGACGTTCGTCGACGTGCCGCCGACCTCGATGATGACCGCGTCGTCGAGACGCATCGTGCGCAGTACTCCAGAGACCGAGGCTGCCGGGCCTGAGTACAACGTGCGCGCCGGCTCACGACGAAGCCCGGTTGCGTCGATCGCTCCCCCGTCACCACGCATGACCATCACCGGGGCCGTGACACCCGCGGCGCGCACGCCTTCTTCCACGCTCCGTGCTGTCTGTAGAGCGATTGGCAGGATCGATGCGTTGAGGGCGGCCGTGACCGTTCGCAGTTCAAGTCCGTACAGACCTGTCATCTCCGACGACCCACACGACGGAATGTCGCGCGCCATGGCGCGGGCGACTGCAGCGCGCTCTGCGCTGCCGTCGTCGGGAGCGAACGCTTCGGCCACACAGATCGAGCTAGCGCCGGCGGCTACCAGACGGTCGAGCGCGGCATCGATGGCAGACTCGTCGAAGCCGTCGGTGATGTCGACGAGCTCTGCTACAACTGAAAGCGGCTTGCCCGGCGCCAGTTCCAGCCCGTCCAATCGTGTTCGCTTCGCCGCTCGACGCAGATCTGGGCGGCGACCGAGCGCCAGCACTCCAACGGTTCCGACGTCGCCTTCGAGCATGGCGTTGACGGCTTGAGTCGTCGAGTGGGTGACCAACTGGACTCGCTCCGGACCGACCTGCGAGGCGACATCGGCGGTGACTCGGACGACGCCGACCGCTGGGCCGCCAGCCTCGCGATGAGTCGTCGGGATTGACGAGCGGGCGATGACGCGGCCGGCCGTCAGATCGAACGCGACCGCCTTTGTGAACGTGCCACCAACATCCACGCCGATCCTGATTTGGGAAGAGCCGGGTAGATCAACAGTTTGATCGGCGGGCGACTCAGGCACTGGCGAATTCGAGGCGGCGTCGTCGGCGAGGGGCAATGACGAAGGTGTATGTGCCGCCGATGACATAGATCAATGTCAGGGCCGCTTGGGCCAGAACGCTGGGCACGGTCGGATAGTACCCGGTGGCCTGGGCGAGGAAGATGGGCAGGTTCGGCCACCCGTCGAGGAAATGAACATCGATGATCGCGGCCTCTTGAAGGGCCCGCATGGCATTGCCGATGAGAGCCACCGAGGTGACCATGACCACGATCACCGCCACAGCGAGGAATGTTCGCACGGGCAGCACGCGTCCGAGCTTGAGCACAGCCCAGGCCACACCGGCCAGCACGACAGCGGCAGCCAACACGCCAAGCAGCACCCAGACCTTGAGGCCGGCACTGAACGACAGCATCGCCTGGTAGAAGAGCACCGTCTCGAAGCCTTCGCGGAACACCGACGTGAACCCGATCATGACCAACGATGTGGTCGAGCCGATCGACACTGCCTTCCAGACGCGGGCTCGCAGGAACTCGAGCCAACGCCGTTGCTCCAGCCGGGCGGCCAACCAGAACGAAACGTAGAACAAGACGGCGACGGCGAAGAGACCGACGATTGCCTCGAGCACCTCTCGTCCGAACGGCAACGCCGAGAAGATCGCGTCGACCGCGAAGTAGGCGACGACGGTGGCCGCGATCGCGGCCCCGACGCCGTACAGGATCGGTCGTCGATACCTGTCGCCCTGATCGGTCGTCTGCAGATAACCGAACAACGCTGCGAGCAGAAGCACTGCCTCGAGGCCCTCGCGCAACAACAAGGTGAACGATTGGCCGAACACCAGCAACGGCGCACCCACCCCTGTTGCAGTGAGCTTCCGCTCGCTCTCGTCGACGAGGCCACGAAGGATGACAACGCGATCGCGCACCTCACCGGTCGGCGCGCCGTCGTCGATCAGCACGCGAACTCTGGCGAACGCGTTCTCGACCTTGAAGCGGAACTGGATCCCGGCTACGGCGTCGAGGGGGGCTTCCACGGGCTCGAAGCACTGCAGATAACCGGACTTCGCCTCCTCGAACGCCTCGGCGCGCTTGCCGGCATCGAGAAGACGAAGACTGCGATCGATCGAGGCGCGCAACTTCCTCAGCTGGTCGATCGACTGCGACTTGCTGGTCGATCCCAATTTGCAGTCGAGCGCCAACCGCGGCGCGCTGAAAACGGCTGCTGCATTGCTGGCGCTGCTGCGGCCACTGGTAGCAGCGATCGACGCGACGACCGCGACAGCGACGAGCAGAAACCTTCGGATCCATTGATGGCGACGTACTGAGGTCGAGGGCATTTGGGGGCAGGCCTCCAGGGTAGGGGTGCCGGAATTCGAAGATGTAAGGTACACCTTATAGTCGCCGTCATCCAACCTTACCAGCATCGTCGGGCTGGTCCGGTGCCTGGTTGCGGGGCCATGTTCACCTCGCGAACCTCGTGAAGTGAGTGAGTTCTCACTCAGGTAGGGTGCTCACGCATGCCGCGCCAGACGTCACCGACACGATCCACGGATCTGGAGCCGAAGAAGTGCCGGGCAGCACCGCTTCCGGCGCCGGAGCGGCGCGCTGCAATCATCGCCGCCACGCTCCCGCTGTTGCTGGCTCACGGACCGGCGGTCACGACGCGACAAATTGCCGAAGCAGCCGGTATCGCCGAAGGAACGATCTTCCGGGTCTTCCCTGACATCGAATCGCTCGTGCAGGCGACCGTCGACGCCGCGTACGATCCGGCACGCGTCGCCGCGGAGCTGGCAACGGTCACGGCCGACATGCCGTTCGAACAGCGCCTCGCCGAAGCAGTGCGGATTCTGCAGGCCCGCCTGACCAGCGTCTGGCAGCTCATGTCGATCAGCGGCCTTCCCAAACCAGCCTCGCTCGTTGCGGCGCGGGCAAAGCGGCTCGACCGGCCCGACGTCGCGGCACTCGTCGCGTTGCTCGAGCCGTATCACATTCAGCTCCGGCGTACACCTACGGCGGCCGCCCAGTTGCTGCGCGGGCTGACGCTGGCCGGCACACACCCAGCGCTCACCGTCGACGACAGACCGATGGCACCGGAAGAGATCGTCTCGATTCTGCTCGATGGAATGCGCAACCGAGCCGACCGGCCGGCGACAGTCTGATGCTCGTTCGGCTCCTGCGAACATATCTCAGGGAGTACAGGCCGCAGCTCGTCGCCGTGTTGATTCTCCAATCCGCGCAGACGATCGCGGCGCTCTACCTGCCGAGCCTCAACGCCGACATCATCGACAAAGGCGTTGCCAGAGGCGACACCTCGTACATCTGGTCGACCGGTGGATTGATGCTGCTGATCACCCTGTTGCAGGTGGCGTGCGCCGCGTTTGCGGTCTACTTCGGTGCCAAGGCTGCGATGGGGTTCGGCCGCGACGTGCGCAGCGGCATCTTCCACCAGGTGTCGGACTTCTCCGCTCGCGAGATGGGCCAGTTCGGAGCACCCTCGCTGATCACGCGGATAACCAACGATGTGCAGCAGGTGCAGATGTTGGTGCTGATGACATGCACGCTGCTCGTGGCTGCTCCGATCACCGCAGTGGGAGGGATCGTCATGGCGATCCGAGAGGACGGCGGTCTGTCCTGGATCCTCACGGTCAGCATCCCGGTGCTGGTGGTATGCATCCTCAGCGTCGTGTCCCGCATGGTTCCCCAGTTCCGCAAGATGCAGGTACGCATCGACACCGTCAACCGCGTGCTGCGCGAGCAGATCACCGGCATCCGCGTCGTACGCGCATTCGTCCGCGAGCCGGCCGAGGCAGCGAGGTTCGGCGATGTCAACGCCGACCTCACCCAGACCGCGTTGCGCGCAGGTCGGCTTCAGGCCTTCTTCTTTCCGATCGTGATCCTGGTGCTCAACTCGTCGAGCGTGGCGGTGTTGTGGTTCGGCTCGGGGAGGATCGACAAGGGCCAGATGAAAATCGGCGCGCTCA
>JANMMQ010000143.1:0-1640 GCA_031373465.1 Ilumatobacteraceae bacterium
ACGGAGGCGATGTCTCGGCGCTGGTTCCGCCCCCGGTAGCCGCCCAATTGTCGCGGGTGCATCCACGCGACGAGGTGTTTTGAGGCCTATCTTGACTGCGGAAATGACGTACGACGACAAGCACGACGAGTTCGAAGACGAAGAGGAGTTCGACGATTCCGACGCCTTTGTGCGCAGCACGAACGGCTATGTCGGCGACGCCGAGACCCTTCTTCGCCGGGCCATCGACATCATCGCGTCCGCGCCCACGATGCCGCTGTCGTCGTCCCCACGCATCGACCGCGACGAGATCATCGAGCTCCTCGAGGAGTCGCTGCACCGTCTGCCCGACGAGATGCGCCAGGCCCGGTGGATGATCAAGGAGCGCCAGGAATTCGTCTCCAAGACCCGACGCGAGGCCGACGAACTGCTCGAGGCGGCGCGGGTCCAGGCCGAGCGAATGGTTCAGCGCACCGAAGTCGTGCGGGCGGCCGAGCAGCGAGCCAGGCAGATCAGCGAGGCAGCCGATGCCGACTCGCGCCGCCTGCGTCACGAGACGGAAGACTTCCTCGATCAACGCCTCGGGAGCTTCGAGATCCTGCTCGACAAGTTGCAGAAGACCGTCCACGCTGGCCGCTCGCGGCTGTCGATCGGCGCCCATCGCAGCGAGGAAGTTGTCGAAGAGGACGATCCGACGAAGGGTTTCTTCGACCAGGATCGCTGAACTGCCCCTGCCGTTAACCTGGGGTACATGGCGAACTCGATGCTGATCAACGCTGCCGAACTGCTGCGCCGACCGGGATCCGAGCGGCGAATCGATCTGGAGCCGACAATTGCCGAGCTCGGCATTCACGATCCGAAGTTCGATCCGGGATCTACTGTTGCCGTGTCGCTGCGGTTGGAGTCGCTGACGGATGGGATCGTCGTCGATGGAGAGCTGCGGGCCCCTTGGTCCGACTCGTGCCGGCGGTGTCTCGCTCCCGCCACAGGAGAAGTCGTGTGCGACGTCCATGAGTTGTATCAACACGTGGTCACCGATCCCGACGCCTTCGAGATCGTCGGTGATCAGATCGATGTCGCCAGGATGATCAGGGAGAACGTGCTCCTCGATGCGCCGATAGCGCCCCTGTGTCGCCCGGATTGCGCCGGTTTGTGCCCCACATGCGGGATCGACCTCAACCTCGGCACGTGCGATTGCGTCGTCGCCGCTGTCGATCCAAGATGGGATGCATTGAGCCAGCTCAAGGCGAATCTGCCCGAGCAGTAGCCGCAACCGCTGCCTGTCCCGCTAACCTCTCGTAGCTCGTTTCGTCAAGGAAGACTGCCGTGGCCGTTCCAAAGAAGAAGAAGTCGAAGATGAAGACGCGTAGCCATCGTGCCGGCGCGTGGAAGCTCTCGGCACCGTCGCGCAGCGTGTGCCCCCGATGCGCCGCCGCCAAGCTGCCGCACACCGTGTGCCCGGCATGCGGTTGGTACAAAGACCGCGTCGCCATCGACGTCGGCTGATCAACACGTCCTCAATGTTGCCGATCGCCGTTGATGCGATGGGTGGTGACCGGGCCCCTGGCGAGATCCTCGCCGGTGCTCACGCTGCAGCTGCACTAGGTATCCCTGTCGTGCTCGTCGGCCCAGCGGACCTGGAAGGACGTGGCGACCTCGAA
>JANMMQ010000149.1:0-7814 GCA_031373465.1 Ilumatobacteraceae bacterium
CGCGGACTGGACGAATCAGGCTGCGCCGGCCCGGAAGACTTGGATGATCTGCTGCTAGGACAGTGAGCGACAAGCCTCAGCTACGATGGCATCGGTGCAGCAGATGACAACCGCCGTCCGGACCGTCACCCTCGAGATCGACGGACACCCGGTCACAGCTGCCGAGGGAACGACGATCTACAACGCCGCCAAGCAGGTTGGCGTCGACATCCCGGTGCTGTGCCACAACGAGCGCTACGACCCAGTGGGCGTGTGCCGGATGTGCGTCGTCGACACCGGCGGACGGGTATTCGTCGCGGCATGCGTGCGTCCGTGTGAGGACGCCATGGTCGTGCAGACCTCCACTCCGCGGGTCGTGCGGGCCCGCGCTGTGCTGACCGAGCTCCTGATCTCCGACCAGCCCACGCGCGACGAGGACCCCAAGCAGACCACCACCGGCGACAACATGTTGCTCGGCCTCGCCGATGAGTTCAGCCTCGCTCGCGAGACGACCGATCTGCCCGCCGGCTCGGGCCGCGGCACGGATTCGTCCAACCCTGTGATCGACGTCAATCACGACGCATGCATCCTGTGCGACCGTTGTGTTCGGGCGTGCGACGACATCCAGGGCAATGACGTCATCGGACGGTCGGGCAAGGGTTACACCACGCGGATCGCGTTCGATCTGAACGATCCCATGGGCGCAAGTTCGTGCGTCACGTGCGGCGAATGCGTGCAGGCCTGCCCCACCGGCGCGCTGACCAACAAGGCGATCCGCGGCGTCGCGATCCGTCCGCGCGAAGAGCTCGATGCCGTGCACAGCGTGTGCCCGTATTGCGGTGTCGGCTGTGCGCTCACCTACTACGTGGACCGCGAGGTCGGTGCGATCTCGTTCGCCGAGGGCCGCGACCAGCCGGGGTCGCAGAGCAGGCTGTGCGTCAAGGGCAGGTACGGATGGGACTACTCCGCATCACCCCAGCGGCTCACGATGCCGCTGATCCGAATCCCGTCCTCGTACCCGAAGGGCCCGCTGTCCGCCGACGTGCGCGGCGACGGCCAAGGGGGCACGCACAACGACCGTGGTAGGGGTGGGGGCAGCACCCGCAGCGGCGGTGTGAAGGACGAGCGACCAGGCAAGGACCGCGGCCGCAAGCCCGGCGGGCTCGTCGACTACGACGAGGTGCTTCCTCACTTCCGCGAGGCCACGTGGGAGGAGGCGCTCGATCTCATTGCCAGAAGACTCAAGGAGATCCACGCTGCCGGTGGCTCCGGGGCGATTGCCGGTTTCGGCTCGGCCAAGTGCTCCAACGAAGAGGCCTACCTCTTCCAGAAGCTTCTGCGCACCGGCTTCGGCACGAACAACGTCGATCACTGCACCAGGCTGTGTCACGCGTCGTCGGTCGCAGCACTCTTCGAGGGTGTCGGCTCGGGTGCGGTGTCCACCACCTACGGCGACGTAGCCAACGCCGACGTCGTCATCATCACCGGTTCCAACCCGACGGCGAACCACCCCGTCGCCAGCTCGTTCTTCAAGCAGGCCCGCCGACGCGGCACGAAGATCATCTACGTCGACCCACGCGCCTCGACCGTTGCCGAGCACGCCGACATCTTCGTGCAGCTCAAGCCGGGAACCGACGTTGCGTTCTACAACTCGGTGATGCACGAGGTCATCCGGCTCGGGCTGATCGACCGCGAGTTCATCGCCAACCGCACGTCGAACTACGACGAACTGGCGCGCACCGTTGCCGACTACCCGCCCGATCGCGCCGCGCAGATCACGGGCGTCGACGCCGACATGATTCGCAAGGTAGCCAGGACGTGGGGCGAGGCCAACGCAGCAGTCGTGTACTGGGGCATGGGCATCTCGCAACACACGACGGGCACGGACAACGCCCGCTGCCTCATCGCCTTGTGCTCGATCACCGGCAACGTTGGCCGGCCGGGCACAGGCCTGCATCCTCTCCGCGGGCAGAACAACGTGCAGGGCGCATCGGATGCGGGGTTGATCCCGATGTTCTACCCCGACTACCAGGGTGTCGATCGGAAAGCCGCGCAGCAGTACTTCGAAGAGGCGTGGGGCACACCACTCAACCCGAACCGAGGCCTCACTGTCACCGAGATCATCAAATCCGTCCTGCAGCCCGACGGCGTTCGCGGGATGTACATGCTCGGCGAGAACCCGTTCCTGTCCGACCCGAACATCAACAAGGTTCGCAAGGCGCTGTCCGCGCTGGACTTCCTCGTCGTGCAAGACATCTTCCTCACCGAGACCGCCGAGTTCGCCGATGTCATCCTCCCGGCAACCTCCTACCTCGAGAAGGACGGCACCTACACCAACACCGACCGCCGGGTGCAGCTCGGCCGCAAGGTGATGGATCCGCCGGGTCAGGCGCGGACCGACTGGGAGATCGTGCAGGACATCGCCCGGCGCATCGGGCTGCCTTGGAACTACCAGTCGCCGAACGAGATCTTCGACGAGATGGTTGCCCTCATGCCGTCGTACAAGAACCTCTCGTACGCGAATCTCGGCCTGTCGGGGAAGCTCTATCCCAACGCCGACCCCGAGCACTCGGACGGCACGATCGTCATGTTCAACGAGAAGTTCAACACCGACGACGGTCTCGCCCACCTCAAACCCGCAGAATGGCTGCCACCCAAAGAGCTGCCTGACTTCGAGTACCCGCTGGTGCTCAACACCGGGAGGTTGCTCGAGCACTGGCACACGGGATCGATGACTCGCAGATCGTTCGCGCTCGACGCCATCGCCCCACAAGCCGAGGTGTACATGCACCCCAAGGACGCCGCCGACCGCGGGCTGTCACACGGCGAGATGGTGCGGGCGCGATCTCGACGCGGGTCGATCGAGCTGGTGCTTCGCGTCAGCCATCGCGAGCAACTCGGCAACTGCTTCATCCCCTTCCACTTCAGAGAGGCTGCGGCAAACTTGCTGACCATCGACGAGATCGATCCCGTCGGCAAGATCCCCGAGTTCAAGTTCTGCGCCGTGCAGGTGGAGCAATTGCGCCGCGCGTCTTCGGCAGCAACGACCTCGGCGACAACGACCTCGAGCGGCAGCGCTCCCGCATGACCGAGTTGACCGACCAGCCGGTCGACATCCGCGCCCGCCGGATGCCGGGGGTCGAGGCGAGAGCGGGGAAGTTCTCCGGTCCATCGTTGATCCCCGCGCTCAACCTCATCCAGTCGCGGCTCGGCTGGCTGCCTCGCGAAGATCTCGAGCAACTGTCGCGCGATGCCCGTCGGCCGCTCTACGAGATCCAAGGACTGATCTCGTTCTACCCGCACTTTCGCACCGAGCCGCCGGCCAAGGTCACGTTGAACGTCTGCCACGACCTCTCATGCTTCCTGCGCGACGGCGAGGCGCACATCGCCGAGCTGCGCGGGCACTACCAGGACGACGCCGACGTCGAGCTCGTCGAAGTGTCGTGCCTCGGCCGTTGTGATGTCGCACCCGCAGCGGCGGTGAATGAACTGCCCGGCCCATTGGCCGAGGTTCAGCAGCTGGTCGAGGACGCGCGGGCCGGAATTGTCGGCGCGGCCGCCGCGAAAACTCGCAACGAGCCGTGGCCCAACGACCCCTATGCAGCAGGATCCGGTGTCGACCAGCGATACACGTCGTTGCGGGCGTTGCTCGCCGGCGACCTGAATGCCGACGACGTCGTCACCACCATCATGGAGTCGGGCCTGCGCGGCATGGGCGGTGCCGGTTTCCCCACCGGGCAGAAGTGGGCCGTCGTGCGCGACTCGCAGCCCGCGAGCGTCAAGTACGCAATCTGCAACGCCGACGAATCCGAGCCCGGCACCTTCAAGGACCGCCAGATCCTGGCGACGCAGCCCCACCTGGTGTTGGAGGGTCTGCTCATCGGTATGGCGGTGATCGGTGCGGAGCAGGGTTGGGTCTTCATCCGACACGAGTACGGGCCCGAGGAGCACGTGCTGCGCGCGGAGATCGACGCCGCTCGCGCCGCGGGCGTCATCGGTCCGGACGCGTGCGGTAGCGGGCGGCGGCTCAAGGTCGACGTTTTCGTCTCACCGGGCGGTTACATCCTTGGCGAGGAGACCGCGTTGCTCGAATGCATGGAAGGCCACCGCGGCGAGCCGCGCAACAAGCCTCCGTTCCCGGGCAACTACGGCCTGTACGGCCGCCCGACGCTCATCAACTCCGTCGAGACGTTGGCCGACGTGCCGGTGATCGTGCAGCGCGGCGCGCAGTGGTGGGCCGACCAGGGCATCGGCGACTCGATTGGGTGGAAGTTCTTCGCGGTGTCGGGCCACGTCGTGCGACCGGATGTCTATGTCGTTCCGATGGGCACCACCGTGCGCGAACTGATCGAGCTTGCCGGTGGCGTCATCGGGGGCGCCGCCGTTGGTGCCGTGCAACCCGGCGGCGCGTCATCGAACCTGATCGGTCCCGATCAACTCGATCTGCGGCTCGACTTCGACACCGCGGCCAAAGCCGGCACCATGCTCGGGTCCGGAGCGGTCGTGGTGATGGCCGAAGGAACCGACCTGCTCGCGGCCTCGACCAACGTGTTGCGGTTCTTCCGCGATGAGTCGTGCGGGAAGTGCGTGCCATGCCGCGTCGGTTCCACGAAAGCCCACGAGCTGCTCCGGCACATCGTCGATTCAGGATCGTCGACGGTCGACGAGCCGACGCGCAGTCGGATCCTGGAGCTCGAGGAAGTCATGCGCAAGACGTCGATCTGCGGCCTCGGGCAGGTAGCGCTTGGGCCCGTCGTCAGCGTGATGGGCTTCACAAAGGGAGGTGCCATGGCGGCAGAACAGGCGCAGTCCACCAAGCCAACGTCGTGAGCGGACGGGAGTTCTTCACCTCCGTCACCGTGTCGGAAGCGTTGGCCGGATTCCGCCCGTCGCGACGCACGCAGATCGAAACCGTTCCTGTCGAGCACGCGTTGGGACGGGTCGTTGCGGTCGACGTGACGACCACCGACGCCCTGCCCGGCTTCCCGCGGGCAACAGTCGACGGGTTCGCGGTGCGCGCAGCCGACACGTACGGCGCCTCCGAAGGACTGCCTTCGTACTTCACCCTCGCCGGCGCGGTGCGCATGGGCGCCGCCCCCGGCGTCAATGTTGCACCCGGCACGTGCGTGGCCATCCCGACCGGCGCCGTGATCCCCGACGGCGCGGACTCCGTCGTGATGGTCGAATACACGGCGGAGACGATGCAGGGCACGATCGAAGTGACCCGACCGGTCGCCCCGGGCGCCGGGCTCGTGCGAGCCGACGAGGATGTCGCCGCAGGTGCCGTATTGGTACGTGCCGGCAGACCGCTGCGAGCGCCGGAGCTCGGGCTCCTGGCCGCGGCCGGGGTCACCACGGTCGATGTGCGTGCCCGGCCGAAGGTGGCCATCATCTCGACGGGCGACGAGGTGGTCCCACCTTCGACGAGCAAGCTGGCGGCAGGGCAGGTGCGCGACGCCACCGCGTCCGCCCTCGTCGGTCTCACGCTCGAAGGCGGCGGCGATCCGGTCACCGCTGGGATCGTGGCCGACAACCGCGACGCTCTTGAGCTCGCCCTGCGCCAGGCGCTCGGATACGCCGACCTGGTTGTGATCTCGGCGGGCTCTTCGGTCGGCGGGCGCGACGAGACGGCCGGCGCAGTAGCCGCGCTTGGCACGATCTGGTGCCACGGTCTGGCGATCAAGCCGGGCAAACCAACCCTCCTCGCGGAGTGCAATGGTGTTCCCGTGGTCGGGCTACCGGGCAACCCGTTGTCCGCGCTCGTGGTCTTCCGAATGATCGGAACGCCCCTCGTTTGGCGGTTGGCCGGATGCGAGACACCCCCGCCGGAACCGAACACGCGGGCCCGCCTGGCCCGTGACGTTCCCTCAGCGGCCGGCCGGCTCGACATCGTCCAGGTCGCCGTGCGCGAAGGCGTGGCCGAGCCGTTGTTCGGGCCATCCGCTCTGCTGTCCGTGCTTGCGCGAGCCGACGGCTACATCGTCGTGCCGGAACCTGCCACAGGCATCGACGGCGGCACCGAGGTCGAGGTCGTCCTGTACCGATGACCGACCGATCGAGCGCGTTCATCTCCGACGTCCCAGCCGCCCAGGCGCTGCATGCATGGCAGGACGCATGCGCGGCAGCGGGATGTCCGCAACGGGTACCCGTTGTGCGCGTGCCCGTCGGTGAAGCCGTTGGCCGCGTCACCGCCGAGCCGGTGTGGGCGCTGCGCTCGTCGCCCGCGTTCGATTCCGCAGGGATGGACGGCATCGCGGTGAGGGCCGCCGACACGGTCGGGGCCGGTGAATCGACACCGGTTCTGCTCAGTGCCGGCGAGTTCGAAGTGATCGACACGGGTGATCCACTTCCGTCGGCCTACGACGCTGTCGTGATGCGCGAACACGTGCACCGCACAGCGGACGGTCGCGCCGAACTGCGCGCCGCGGTGCCGCCGTACCAGCACGTTCGCACCATCGGTGAGGACATCAGCGCTTCTGAACTGCTGTTGCCGGTCGGACACCGGCTGCGGCCGGTCGACGTGGCTGCATGCGCAGCGGCCGGCGCAACCGAGCTCACGGTGCGAAGGCGACCAGTGGTGGTGATCGTGCCGACAGGCGACGAGATCCGGCCCACCGGAACCGACCTCGCGCCGGGAGAGATCCTCGACACGAACTCCATGATGCTCGCCGCCCAGGCTCGCGAGATCGGGTGTGACGCGCAGGTCACCGGGATCGTCGGCGACGATCCAGACCTCATCACCGCCGCGCTGCGCGGCGCAGCAGTCGGCGCAGACCTGGTGATCCTCATCGCCGGCTCCAGCGCCGGACGCGACGACTACACCGCACGCGTGGTCGCAGCAGCCGGGTCGCTGGCAGTGCACGGGGTCGCGGTCAAGCCCGGTCATCCCGTCGTTCTGGGAACGGTGGCAGGAGCGGTTGCAACACCGGTCCTCGGAGCCCCCGGCTACCCGGTGTCGGCAGCGCTCACCTTCGACATCTTTGCCGCGCCGATGCTGGCGTCGCTCGAAGGGACTGCCCCGCGGGAGCGGCCCACGACGACGGCGCGGCTGGCTCGCAAGCTCGCTTCGTCGATCGGCACCGACGACTGGGTGCGGGTCCGGCTCGGTCGCGTCGGCGACGACATCATCGCCACCCCGCTACCTCGCGGGGCCGGCGTGCTGACATCACTGGTCCGCGCCGACGGACTGCTCGTCGTGCCGGCTGGGCTAGAAGGGCACCACGCCGGTGAACAGGTCCGCGTCCAGCTGTTACGCGGGCTCGCCGAGATCGGTCGGACGATCGTGGCCATCGGCTCCCATGACCTCGTCCTCGACGTCGCTGGCTCGGCGCTGCGGTCGGCCGACCCGCTGATCACCCTGGCCTCGTCCAACGTCGGGTCGCTCGGAGGGTTGGTTGCCTTGCGAGACGGGCTGTGCCACCTTGCCGGATCACATCTGCTCGATCCCGACACCGGCGAGTACACCCTCCCCTACGTCGACCGGTTGCTCGGTGACGGTCCTGAGATCGCGGTGATCCGGCTCGTGCACCGCGATCAGGGTTTGATCGTTGCGCGCGGCAATCCTGCAGCGATAACGGGAATCGAAGACCTGATCCGCCCCGAACTTCGTTACGTGAACCGGCAGCGCGGCGCCGGGACGCGCGTGCTGCTCGATCACGAGCTCAGCCGTCGCGGTCTCGACGCGGCGCAGATCCCCGGCTACTCACGCGAGGAGCACACGCACCTCGCCGTCGCCGCCGCGGTTGCCGCCGGGCGCGCCGACACCGGCATGGGCATCCTGGCTGCCGCCCGAGCGTTCGGGCTCGACTTCATCCAGGTCGCCCGCGAACCATACG
>JANMMQ010000183.1:0-10703 GCA_031373465.1 Ilumatobacteraceae bacterium
GTGGTCAGTTCGGTCCAGCAGAACGTGTTCGGCTCGTTGACGATGCCGGCGCCCACATGCGCTCGCGGTTGCCAGATCGCGAACATCGCCGCAGCCGGATCGGCAGCGACAGCCATGCGGCCGACATCGAGCACGTCCATCGGTTCGACGATGATGCTGCCACCGTCCTCGCTGGTCGCCGCCGCGGTCTCATCTGCGGACGAGACGCTGATGTACGTCGTCCAGAACGGCGGCATGTCGGGGTTCATCTGCGGACCGAGACCGGCGACGGGTTTGCCATCGAGCATGCACATCCGGTAGCCGCCGGCCTCTGGCGGGCCCTCCATGATCGACCAGCCGAACAGATCCGAATAGAAGCGGCTGGCCTCGACCGGGTCCGCGGTGCCGAGGTCGACCCAAGAAGGCGTGCCGGGCTCATACTTCGTCATCTCTGGCATGACGTGCTCCTGTCTGTCGGCTGGGCCCAACGTATGACCGTCCACCAGGCTTCGTCAACGGTGCCGAATACTGTTGCACCGATGAGCGAGTTGGCGCCGACGTTGTCAGCCCGTCAGATCAACCGGTCCGTACTGGATCGTCAACTGCTGCTGACCAGAGCCGATCTCGACATCCCTGCTGCTCTGCAACACACCGGCGGCCTGCAGACGCAATACGCGCCATCCGGTTACGTCGGGCTGTGGAGCCGCTTGCGCAACTTCCAGCGCGATGCTCTGACCCGGGCATTGGAAGACCGGTCGGTGGTTCAAGCGACGCTGATGCGCTCCACGATCCACATGGTGGCGGCCGACGACTTCTGGCCGATCTGTGCGGCCATTCGCCGGAGCCGGCGCGATTGGTGGATCCGCGTAGCTCGCTCGCGGAAGATGAACGACATCGCCCACGAGGCGATCGCCGCAGTGCTGCGCACCGTGCTCGCGGACGGGCCGAAGACCTCCGCCGAGTTGGTTGCCGCGATGGAGCGAGCGGGTTTTGCTAAGCCGCTGTGGGAGGGCGCCGGCCTGTGGGTCGACATGGTCAGAGCTCCCCCATCGGGTACGTGGGAGCGACGCCGTGCGGATCGTTACGGGCTGGCCGACTGGTGGATTGCCGAGAAGGTATTCGAGGAAGCGGATCGTCTGAGATTGTTGCTCACCCGTTATCTGCAGGCCTTCGGCCCGGCAACACTGGCCGACGCTGCCACGTGGGCAGGCGTTCCACGGGCTCTACTGGAGCCGGTAGCCGCATCCATGGATCTCGTCCCGTACAACGATCCGACAGGCGCAGCGCTGGTCGACCTGGCGGGCTGGTTGCTACCCGATCCCGACACGCCCAGTCCCGTCAGGTTCCTGCCGACGTGGGATGCCACCTTGCTGGCTCACTGTCGGCGCTCGGGCATCTTGCCGGAGGAGTTCCGCAAGGCGATCTTTCACACGAAGAACCCTCAATCGGTGGGAACAGTGTTGGTCGATGGCGCCGTCGCCGCGACATGGGCGTGGCGCACCGATCGGGTCGAAGTCGAGGAGTTGGCCAAGCTGACTGCTGCGCGGCGTCGCGAGGTTGCCGCTGAGACGGACGCGCTGACCACGTTCTACCGCGACTGACCCCACGTCAGCTGCGTCTGGCGCCTGGAGATCGCCACCCCATACGGGGCCCTCCGGCCCCAAACGCTGTAGAGAACGGGCTCAGTGTCAGTACATCGCGCCGGACTTGGCGTCGGCGGGGCGGGCGCCGCGGGCGGTGGCCAGGTCTGCGACCAGCGAGCCCTTCATCGCCAGCATGTCGCTTGTGACCGTGATCATCCGGAAACCCTGCTCGAGCCGGCGCTCGACCAGAGCGGCAGTGGCGTGAATGCCGGGCACGACTCCGGCGTTGCGGCACCCTTTGACGATGGTTGCCAACGCGTCGTCGAACTTGCTCTCGCCGTCGTTGTTGCCAGGGGGAAGGCCGAGCGTGATCGACAGGTCGGCCGGGCCGACGTAGATCGCGTCGATGCCAGGCACCGCCAGGATGTCGTCGAGGTTGCTGATGGCTTCGACGGTCTCGATCATCGGGATCAGGGCAATGCCGTCGCCGGACCAGTCGAAGTGATTCGAGCGGCGCATTCCCGCGACGACCGGCCCGAAGCTGCGCGCGCCCAGCGGTGCGTATCGACCGGCGCGCACCACGGCCTGCGCCTCAGCGACCGAGTTGACCATCGGGACGATCACTCCCTCCAGACCGGCGTCGAGCATCTTGCCGATGATGCCGGGCTCGTTCCACGGCACACGGGCAATCGGGGTCCCGCCACCGAGCAGCACGGCTTGAGCCATCGCCACGGTCTGCTGGTAGTCGTTGACGCCGTGCTGGTTGTCGATGCACACGTAGTCGTACCCGGCTCGTGCGGCGGTCTCGGCACTGATGATCGAAGGCAGAGCAAGCCATACACCGAGGGTGTCGCGGCCCTCGTTCCATTGAGTTCGCAGAGTGTCCATGGCCTCGGTTCTAGCAAAGTTGGCCGGTCGGCGAACAGCCAGCGCCACCAATCTGCTGTGAGTCAGTTCACGCGTGATTTGGCCACACGGGACTCACACCGGATCTGGTGACCTCCTGCTGTGAGTCGGATCGCGCTTCCGGACACATCGGACTCACACCGGGTTGGCTGCCTCAGAGGGGAGCGGCGACTATCGTTGCCGGCCGGCCGGCCAGGACGTTGAGGGCATTGTCGATCGCGTGCGAATACAGACGTCGCCTTCCCGCCACGGTGGCGGACGCGACGTGCGGCGTGACGATGACGTTGGGGTGTTGCAGGAGCGGATGTCCCACGGGCAACGGCTCTGGATCGGTGACATCGAGCCCCGCGCCGGCGACCTGCCCGGAGTCGAGCGCGGCAAGCAACGCCTCTTGATCGACGAGCCCACCGCGGGCGCAGTTGATCAGGTAGACACCGTGCTTCATCGCCGCGAGGGACTGGGCGTTGATCATGTGTTGAGTTTCGGGGACAGCGGGTGCATGCAGCGAGATGACGTCGGACTCGGCAAAGACGCGATCGAGATCGACCAGTTCACAGCCGTCCGCCTCAGTGAGATACGGGTCGTATGCGAGAACGCTCATGCCCATCGCTGTTGCGGCGAGCCCGACGCGCCGGGCGATGCGGCCGTAACCGACCAGGCCGAGCACCGAGCTGTCGAGCTCGAGCGCTGCGCCGGTGGTCGCCCCTGGCAGGCCCTCGCGCGCCCTGTCGATTTGCGCAGGCAGGTGCTTCACGGTGGCAAGCATCAGCATGAGCGTGTGCTCGGCGGTCGACACCGAGGGTGCGTCAGGTGCGTTGCAAACGATCACCCCCGCTGCGTTGGCAGCGGCGACATCGACGTTGTCATACCCGATTCCGATCCGCGAGAGGACCTTCATGGCCGGCCCCAGCGCGAACGCCTCTGCGTTCCATGGTCGTTTCGCGCCGGCCAGCACTGCATCGGCTGTGACGAGGTCGGCGTCGTCGGGACCGACGACGATTGCGCGACCCGCGATCAGGTCGCGGTACGCGTCGGGAAATGGGTGGTCGAAGTACAGGATCGGCAACTGTTGGTCCATCAGTCGCACCATATCCGGCGATGCGCTCGCGGATATGGTGCGGCCGTGCTCGACCACTCGCGCCTGTTCCACATCGGCATCCGCGTCGTCGACATCGAGGCTGCGATGGCCGAGCTCGGCAAGAGCGCCGGTGTCACGTGGGCGTCCGTGCAGGATCGACCGATGTCGGTGTGGATACCGGGCTCAGGTGCAACGGTGCTGCAACTGGCCCTCACCTACTCGGTCGAGGGGCCCATACATCTGGAGCTGCTGCAGGGCCCTACGGGCTCGATCTGGGATGGACACGATGCGCCAGGTGCCCACCACTTCGGATATTGGTCCGACGATGTCGCAGCCGACACCGAGTCGTTGCTGAGCGAGGGCTGGACCTTGGAGATTGCCGCAGCCGCTCCGGATGACGGGTACGGCAGGTTCACCTACGTCCGGTCGCCTTCCGGATATCTCGCAGAGCCGATCTCGATCGCCAGCAAGCCGCGGTTCGAACGATGGTGGGCAGGCGGTTCACTCAGCGACCCGGCGCCCGCGTCGTAGCCTGGCCGGCCAATGTCTGATCTCGGCGACCTCGCCCGCCGCCATCTGTGGATGCATTTCACCCGTCTCGGAGCCTTCGCCGACACCGACGTGCCGATCATCACCCGCGGGGAGGGTTGCTACGTCTGGGACCAGAACGGCAAGCGGTACCTCGATGGCCTGTCGGGGTTGTTCACCGTGCAGGCGGGTCACGGACGTGTCGAGCTCGGCGAAGCAGCATCCCGTCAAGCCGCGACGCTGGGGTACTTCCCCGTATGGTCCTTCGCTCATGAGCCGGCGATCGAGCTGGCCGCGCGCCTCGCCGCGCTGGCCCCCGGAGATCTCAGCCGGGTCTTCCTCACGCCTTCCGGCGGCGAGGCGATCGACACGGCGATCAAACTCGCCAGGCAGTACTTCAAGTTGATCGGTCAGCCGTCGCGGACCAAGGTGATCTCCCGATATCTGGCGTACCACGGAACCTCGATCGGCGCGCTCAGCCTGACCGGTGTCCCATCGATCAAGACTCCCTTCGAGCCGTTGATGCCGGGTGCGATCAAGGTGCAGACGCCGTATCGATATCGCTGTCACGACTGCCAGCACCTGGACGCGTGCACGCTGCGCTGTGCCGAGGACTTGGCGATGCGCATCGAGATGGAAGGGCCGGAGTCCGTCGCAGCCGCCTTCATGGAGCCGTTGCAGAACACGGGCGGCGCCTTCGCCCCACCACCGGGTTACTGGGCCCGGATCCGCGAGATCTGCAGTCGGTACGGAGTGCTGCTGGTCAGTGACGAGGTCATCTGCGCATTCGGTCGCCTCGGCCACATGTTCGGGTCCGATCGTTACGGCTACCAACCCGACCTCATCACGTTCGCCAAAGGAGTGACCTCCGGCTACGCGCCGCTCGGCGGGGTGATGATCTCCGACGGCATCGCCGAGCCCTTCCTCGAAGATCCGAATCTCTTCCTGCACGGCCAGACGTTCGGCGCCCACCCGGTGTGCTGCGCCGTTGCCAACGCCAACATCGACATCCTCGAACGCGAAGACCTGTGCGGGAACGTCCTCGCCAACGAGGATCGGTTCACGAAACTGCTCGAGGGTCTCCGCGACATCCCGCTCGTCGGCGACGTGCGCGGCGAAGGCTACTTTCGGGCGATCGAGCTCGTCAGCGATCAGGCGACGAAGGGATCGTTCACGCCTGAGGAATCCGAGCGGCTGCTCCGTGGCTATCTGTCGCCGCGGCTCTACGAGGCGGGACTCATCTGCCGCGCCGACGATCGCGCCGAACCGGTCATCACGCTGTCCCCGCCGTTGATCGCAGGCGAGGAGGAGCTCTCGTTCATCGCCGAAACCCTCCGATCCGTGCTGACCGCCGCTTGGGCGGAATTTACTAGACGCAGGAGCTGACATGCGCCGTTCGATCGACGACTACCCCTTCACCGACGCAGACATGCCCGAGGGCGCTGACGATGCTATGCAGGTCTCGTGGGCGGTTGCCATCTGCGACGACTACGACGACACCGAGCCACGGGTGGTTCTGACCATCGAGGAAGTCGGCCGTGCCGGCGAAGGCCTTGTCGCCCATCTCGGCCCTGATCATGCCCGTCGCTTGCGGGTGGCGCTGCGGGATGCGCTGCGAGAGATCGGTGAAGATCCGGGGTCTTGATTGTCGTCGCGGCCGTGATCCGCTATTGTTGACCTAACTAGTCGGATTTGCGACAGTCGAGCCCAGGAGGAGGTCGCCCAATGGCACAGAATGGGATGGCGACGATCACGCCTGTGGTACCGGCTCCGCGCGACCTCGACGCAGAGCAGCAGCGCGACATCGAACGATTCGAGCGAGCGGTCGCTCAGTACCTCAGCGGTGAGATCAGCGAAGACGTGTTCAGAGTGATGCGCTTGAACAACGGGATCTACGGTCAGCGCCAGGGCGGTACCAACCAGATGGTCCGCATCAAGCTGCCTGCCGGCACCATCACTCCAGAGCAGCTCGATCTCATGGGTCACCTCGCCGAGACCTATTCGCGTGGGTGGGGCCACATCACCACGCGCCAGAACGTGCAGATCCACTTCGTCGAGCTGACCAAGGTCACCGATGTGATGCGCGCCCTCGGGTCCGTGGGGTTGACAACTCGCGAAGCTTGCGGCGACACGGTTCGCAACGTCATGGCCTGCCATCTCGCCGGCGCGTGCCCGCACGAGTTCCTCGACGTCACCCCTTGGGCCGAGGCTGCGTTCCAACATTTCGTTCGCAACCCGCTCAGCCAGCGCCTGCCGCGCAAGTTCAAGATCAACTTCTCGGGGTGCTCGACCGACTGCGGCCAGGCGATGTTCAACGACGTCGGTGTCATAGCGGTGACGCGCACGCTCGACGACGGCTCGACCGAGACCGGGTTCCGCGTGTTCATCGCCGGTGGGCTCGGTGCCAATCCGCACCCCGCGTTGGCACTCGAAGACTTCACGTCGCGCGAAGACCTGTTGCCGACAATCGAAGCCGTCCTGCGAGTGTTCGACCAGACCGGAAATCGCGACAACAAGCTGCGCGCCCGCCTGAAGTGGGTCGTCGATCAGCTCGGCATCGACGAACTGCGCCGACGGGTTCTCAAGGTGCGGCACACGCTGCCGGCCTCGTCGTCGTGGCCTGGTGGCATCCCGGAGATCGTCCAGAAGGCCGGCGACGCTCCGGCCGGGCGCTCTAGCACGATCGAGGCAACTGCGGTCGGTCAAGGCGTGACCGTGTCGTTGACCCCTCGTGATCCGTATCAGAAGTGGGTGGCTACCAGCGTCGTTCGCGGTAGCGCCAACGGCGCGGTCTCGGCCGTGGCCTACGCAGCTCTCGGCGACGTGACTGCATCGCAGTTCCGGGCGTTGGCCTCGATCCAGCGCGAGTTGGGTGCCGATGTGCGTCTCAGCAATCGCCAGAACGTGGTCTTCCGGGGTCTCACCGAGGCACAACTGCCGGTGCTGTACGCCCGACTCGAGGCCATCGAGATGGCCCGACCCGGCGCCGAGCTGGCGCGCGACGTGGTCGCATGCCCGGGTGCCGACACGTGCAACATCGCCGTCACCCAGTCGCGTGGCCTGGCGAAGGCGATCGGCGAGAAGCTCGAAGAAGAGGGTCTCGCCGAGGTCGGCGGGGTACGCATCAACATCTCCGGCTGCACCAACAGCTGCGGCCAGCACCACGCCAGCGACATCGGTTTCTTCGGCGCCGAGCGCCGCGCCCACGGCCGCTCCGCTCCCGGCTACCAGATGCTCCTCGGCGGCTACATCGGTCAAGAACAGGCCTACTTCGGTGACAAGGCGTTGCGGCTGCCGGCCAAGGCTGCCCCAGACGCAGCCGTGCGCGTGGTTCGTCGCTTCGCCGACGAGCGCTCGGCAGGCGAGTCGTTCCGAGGATGGATGGATCGATCGGGTGGTGCTAAGGCCATCGCCGAGGGACTGAAGGACCTCGACTTCTTCCCCTCGCCCGACGAAGCTCCCGAGTTCTATGCCGACTTCGACGAGACCGGTCCATTCGTCGCTGAAATCGGCGAGTCGGAGTGCGCAACCTGAGCCCTCGGTACGACGCAGCAGTCGCGGCGATCGATGCTGCAAATGCCGACGACCCGACGATCATTGAGGTGCGCGGCGAGCGAGTTGCTCTGGCGTTGATCCACGGCCGGCTGGCGACGGAGTGGATCGAACAACTGGTCGACGAGCCGGACGAGCCTTTGCTGCTGGCCGTACGGGCGCATCACCTGCGTCGCTGGGAGCTGCGGCGGGACAGCTACCCCGACGGGCGGGCCGGATATCTCCGTTGGCGCAGGGATCAAAAGATTCGTCACGCGACCGACGTCGCCGGGATCTTGGCTTCTCGCGGCTACGAACCCGCCGAGATCGAGCGAGTGCAGCGGCTGATCCGCCGCGAGTCGATCGATGGCATGCAGGTGGTCGAGGACGCCGCATGCCTGGTGTTCATCGAGACCCAGCTCGCGTCGATGGCGGAACGTATGGAGCGTGTTCATCTTGTGGATGTGATTCGTAAGACTGCCAAGAAGATGAGCGCGGACGGGCTCGAACTGGTCGCGCGGATACCGCTCGGCGAGGAAGAAGTCAGCCTGCTCAGCGAGGCCTTTTCCGGCCCGGCAGCGACCTGAACTCCGACGCCCAAATAGGCCGAATGACCTACCGCGAACCCATTGACACTGAGCGTGGTTGCAGGGCAGTCTTACCAGGCACCAAGGCTCCCTCCGAGGTGTGTTCGGGGACAGTGACGTGGATGTATCCAACAGGGTCGAACACGATGGCGAGGTCGGCCGATGACTACCACGCTTGCTTTCTCACTCCGCCCGGCCGAGCCGGCTGATGCCGACTTCGAGCATGCGCTCTACGCGTCGACTCGCGACGACCTGCGGCCGCTCGGGCGCGAGGTCTTCGACGGATTGGTCGGGATGCAGTTCAGGGCGCAGACGATGTCGATCCGGCTGGAACATCCCAATGCCGAGCGCAAAATAGTGCTCGTCGAGAACGCGCCGGTCGGACGACTCATCATCGACGGCGCCGGCGACCACATCGAGGTGATCGATGTTGCCCTGCTGCCGCAGTACCGCAATCACGGCATCGGGACCGGCCTCTTGCGAGGCGTCCTCGCCCAGGCCGATCGGATGGGTCGGGCGATCATGCTTCATGTCGAGAAGCAGAGCCACGCCGTGCGGCTATACGAGCGCCTCGGATTTGTGATCTTCGGCGACGTCGGCATGTACTTCGCCATGTCACGCGGCTGATATCAGCCAGCGGGTTCAGCCTGCGATTATCGGCAGAAGGGTCAGCTCGGGTTCGTCGCTCTCGAGACGCTGCAGGCGGTAGCGGTTCTCGAACAGCGCGACGAGCGCGCCGTCGCCTCGGGTCAGGATACGGATGCCACCGATGCGACGGAGCCGCTCGCTCGATTCCTTGTCGGTGAGGCGGATCGCCTGGTAGGGCGCTGAGAGAATTTCCGTTGGGGCACCGAACTCGCTTCCCAATCGATAGGCGAAGACCTCGAACTGCAACTCGCCGACGGCAGCCAGGATCGTTTCTGTTTCGCCGAAGTCCGGGTCGCGCAACACCTGCACCACACCTTCCTCGTCGAGCTGGGCGAGACCTTTGCGGAACTGTTTGAACCGGCCGTTGTCGAGTGGTCGCGCCTTGGCGAAGACCTCGGGGGAGAACCGCGGGATCGGCGGGAACTCGACTGCCAGTCCCGCGTAACCGGCGTCGTAGAGCGTGTCGCCGAGTTGCACACCACTGGCATTGACGAGCCCGACGACGTCGCCAGGGTACGCCTCTTCGACCGTCTCACGATCGGGCCCGAACGCAGTCGTTGCGTACTTGGTGGTGTTGTCGCGCCCGGTGCGATGGTTTGTCACGCTCATGCCGCGTTCGAAGCGGCCCGAACAAACGCGGGCAAAAGCGATCCGATCGCGATGGGAGGGATCCATGTTGGCTTGAACCTTGAAGACGAAGGCAGAGAACGGGCTGTCGAGAGCGCGTGGCGATTCGGCGCGATCGAGTCGTGGTGACGGCGACGGGGCCATTTCGATGATCGCGTCCAACAACAAGCGCACGCCGAAGTTGGTGAGAGCCGACCCGACGAAGACCGGGGTGGACTGCCCGGCCAGGAACGACGGCAGGTCGACATCGGCCCCGATCGCGTCCAGCAACGAGCACTCGTCGAGAGCCGCCTTCCACGCTGTGCCGTGCTCGGCGCTTCCTGCCGCACTGGCCACATCGATGTCGCTGGTCTCCTCTATCGCCGGCGATGCACCGCGCGCTGTTCGGGTGAACCTGGTGTAGCGCCCAGTCCGCCGGTCGATCAGTCCCTGGAAGTCCTCGCCGTCGCCGACAGGCCAGGTGACCGGCGTCGGTCGGAGCTGGATCTGCTCTTCGATCTCGTCGAGGAGCTCGAGCGGCGAGCGTCCGGGCCGGTCGTACTTGTTGAGAAAGGTGATGACAGGAAGGTTTCGTGAACGACAGACCTGGAAGAGCTTCAGGGTCTGGGCCTCGATGCCCTTCGCCGCGTCCAGGACCATGATGACCGCGTCCACCGCGGCCAGCACGCGGTAGGTGTCCTCCGAGAAGTCACGGTGGCCCGGCGTGTCGAGCAGGTTCATGATGTGATCGCGATAGGGGAACTGCATCACGGTCGAGCTGATCGAGATGCCGCGCTGCTGCTCGAGCTCCATCCAGTCGCTGCGCGCCGAGCGCCTGCCCTCCCGAGCGTGCACAGCACCGGCCTCTTGCACCGCGCCCGAGTACAGCAGGAACTTCTCGGTCAGCGTTGTCTTGCCGGCGTCGGGGTGGCTGATGATCGCAAACGTGCGACGGCGCTTCGCCTCTGCGATCTCTTTCATGGCTGTTCGAGGCTACCGGCGCGTGAGCCGGTACGCCTTCGGCGTTCCGTCTCACCCACACCCCGCCCAGCCGACTCACGCGATGTTGCGCCACGCCGCCAGTCGTTCGGCACTGTCGTCGCCGGGCACCGGCAGCTGACAGACGACGCGCAGCCCTGGCCATTCGCTGGGGGTCAGCTGCTGGTACTCGAAGACCAGATTGCCGGCACGCGGGTGGGCATACCGACGCAACCGTGTTTGGAATTGGGCGACGTCGAGTTGCGGCCACCACTCGGC
>JANMMQ010000193.1:0-3002 GCA_031373465.1 Ilumatobacteraceae bacterium
GATGGACTCGGCGCGGCTCGAGGAGTTGCAAGCCTTCCTGGACCGTCGGGTGGCCGACGGTGGCGTCGCCACTGATTGGTAGTCATGTTGATCTCTCTAGCCCTGTTTATCTCAGTCATGTTTGGGAGTGCCGATAGATGAAGTCGTCAGCGCAAGTTGTGGTCGTCGGAGGCGGCGTCGTCGGCGCGAGCGTGCTGTACCACCTGACGAAGGCAGGTTGGACCGACGTCGTGCTGCTCGAGCGCAAGCAGTTGACCGCCGGTTCGACCTGGCACGCGGCGGGCGGCATGCACACGTTGAACGGCGATCCCAACGTTGCCCGGCTGCAGCAGTACACGGTCAACCTCTACCGCGAGATCGAGGCGGAATCGGGACAGCAGTGCAGCATCCACCTGCCGGGTGGTCTCATGCTGGCCGACACGCCGGAACGGCTCGATTGGCTGCGGATGGCCCAGGCTCGCGGGCGATATCTGGGCATGCACATGGACATCATCTCCATCGCCGAGGCGAAGGAACTGAACCCGCTGTTGGAGGAGCAGTACTTCGTCGGCGCGCTCTACGATCCCGACGAAGGCAGCGTCGACCCCTATGGCGTCACGCACGCGTACGCGATCTGCGCCCGTAACCGCGGCGCAGAGGTGTACACCGACACGTGGGTCACTGGGCTGCAGCAGCGTTCGGACGGCACGTGGGATGTGATCACCGACCGCGACCACATCATTCACGCAGAGCATGTCGTCAACGCCGGCGGCCTGTGGGCCCGCGAGGTCGGGCGGATGGTCGGGCTCGAGTTGCCGGTCCTGGCGATGGAGCACCACTATCTGATCACCGAGCCGATGCCCGAGGTGATCGCCTACAACGAGGCACACGGCCGCGAGCTACCGCACATGATCGACTTCGCGGGGGAGATCTACGCCCGCCAGGAGGGGCAGAGCATCCTGCTCGGCACGTATGAGCAGGACAACCGGCCGTGGTCGCCCAACGAGACACCCTGGGACTTCGTCTTCCAACTGCTCCCCCACGACCTCGACCGGATCGCCCCGGAGTTGGAGCGCGGCTTCGACCACTTCCCCGCCGTTGGCCGGGCCGGCATCAAGAAGTTCGTCAACGGTCCGTTCACGTTCAGCCCTGACGGCAACCCGCTCGTCGGTCCCATCAAGGGAATGCGTGGCATGTGGGTGGCATGCGCCGTGATGGCGGGCCTGTCACAGGGCGGTGGTGTGGGCCTGTCGCTTGCCACCTGGATGATCGACGGCGACCCGCAAGACGACATCTGGGGCATGGACGTCGCCAGGTACGGCGATTGGGCGACGTTGGCATACACCAACGCCAAGGTCCGCGAGAACTACTCACGCCGGTTCCGCATTACGTTCCCGAACGAGGAGCTGCCGGCCGGTCGTCCGTTGCACACCACGCCCATCTACGACCGCCTGACCGCTCACAACGCGGTGTGGGGTGCGGGGTTCGGCCTCGAGCACCCCCTGTGGTTCCAGGAGCCCGGCAAGGACCCGATCGAGAAGGTCACGTTTCATCGTTCGAATGCGTTTCCGTTGGTTGCCGAAGAATCGCGCGCCGTGCGCGATCGAGTCGGTCTCTCCGAGGCATCGAACTTCGCCAAGTACAAGGTCAGCGGCGAAGGCGCCGCGACCTGGCTGCAGGGCCTCTTCACCAACACCCTGCCGAGGGTGGGCCGGACCAACCTCACCGCGATGCTCAACCCGCAAGGGCGGATTGTCGGCGAGTTCTCGGTCTCGCGCGTCGGCGCAGACGAGTTCTTCCTGTTCGGCTCGCAGGCCGCCGAAGTGCACCATCCGCGCTGGTTCGTCGATCACCTTCCATCGGCAGAGGAGGCCGGCAACCAGATCCGGTTCGAGGTGCTGGCCCTGTCGATGGTCGGGCTGACGGTTGCCGGTCCCCGGTCGCGCGATGTGCTGCAAAAGCTGACGAACACCTCCCTGTCGAACGCCGACTTCCCGTTCATGTCCTTCCGCAAGGTCGACCTGGGGATGGTCCCCGTGTGGCTGTCGCGGATGACCTACACCGGCGACCTCGGCTACGAGATGTGGATGCAGCCCGAGCACCAGCGATATCTGTTCGATCTGCTGTGGGACGCCGGTCGCGAGTTCGACATGCGACTCTTCGGCTTCCGAGCCCTGATCACGATGCGGTTGGAGAAGAACTTCGGAACGTGGTTCCGTGAGTACCGGCCGATCTACACGCCACTCGAGGCGGGCATGGACAGAGTGCTGAAGTTCGACCACGACTTCATCGGCCGTGACGCGCTGGAGAAGGAGGTCGCGAACGGTGGGCCCAAGCGCAAGCTGATGATGTTCGTCGTCGAACCGGATCCCGACTCGCCGGCCGACGTGATAGGCGACGAACCGGTTTGGCACACTGCACCGGGCGACGGCGAGGCCGGTGGAAGGGTCGTCGGCTGGATCACCAGCGGTGGCTACGCGCACTACTGCGGCGTCTCCCTCGCGTGGGGTTACATCCCGACCGAACTGGCCGAGGCCGGCACAACCGGCTTCGAGATAGAGATCATCGGCAACCGCCGACCCGCCAGGCTCCAGGCGGAGCCCGTGCTCGATCCCGCCGGAAGCCGCATGCGCGGTTAGTGATCGAGGGTTAGTGGATCCGGAACGTGCGCCGCTGGTTGATCCCGCTAGTCTCGCTGTCGGGCGGTAAGAGGGAGTGTCAATGACAGTGCTTCATCGCCGCCTTGCGCGGGTTCTGACCGTCGCGGGGATGCTGTGCGTGGGCGTGGCGATGGTCGCACCCGCCGCAGTCGTACACGCTGCCCCACCCGGTGCTTCGGCGTACGTCCCCGTCAGCCCGTACCGGATTCTCGACACACGGATACCGCTCGGCTACCGCGGACGCGTCGGCGCCGGTACGACCTTCACGCTGCCACTCACCGGAGTGCCGTCGGGCTCGAGCGCCGTCGTGTTGAACCTCACCGTCGACGCACCCACAGCGGCCGGATTCGTGACCGTCTTCCC
>JANMMQ010000221.1:0-1974 GCA_031373465.1 Ilumatobacteraceae bacterium
CCGGCCATTTGGCGCGCCCAGGCATTCTCGCGATGGATGCTGCGCCTCATCCTCGCCGGATCGGACGAAGCGGCCGGGCAGGCCGATGCCAATTCGTTCGGGGCCGGCTTGCGACAGGGCTGGGTGTCGGCCCTTCAACACGACCCCACGTTGGCACGTTGGTTCGCGCACGCGTACGCCGGCGTCGATCCCGACTGACCGCCGTGATCCTTCGATATCTCTACGTCGGCTCGTCGGACATCGAGCGAGACATCGCGCTGTGGTCCGCTGTGCCGGGAGCAACGATGCGCTGGAGGTTCCAACACTTCGGCGCCGATGTTGCAGCCATCGACCTCGGATCCGCGCCGGTCGTTCTGCTGGCCGATCATCGCCCGCCCGGGTCCGTGCTTCCGATCTACGCGGTCGCCGACCTCGACTCCGCCGCGGCCGAACTGGAGACGAAGGGTTGGACCGTGCACGAGCGATCCTTCGGCACGCCGGAAGGCCTCGCCACGCTGCTCCGAACCGATGGTGGCTCAGAGATCGCGCTTCTCAAGGTCAATCGACCGACGGCTATGGAAGACTCCTACGCCGACACCGGCAACACCCACGCCGTGCGACCCGACGACTGACTACGCAGAATGCGTGTCGATCTCCGCGAGAACCTGACCGATGATCTTGGTCGCTTTGTGATGGGGTAGCTCCTCGCCACCTTCGGCATCAGCCACCTCAGACGCAAACGCCTGGATCGACGGTGTCCCGCCGATCAGCACATGGCGGAGCGCATCAGCGCTGGCTTCCGGATCTTCGAGCGACTCGACAGCTGCGGCCACGTGTTCCGGATCCTCGGCGACCGCATGCACCACGTGCATCGCTTGTTCGCGGCCGGAGGCGGTGGACACGACCTCGTGATCCGGGTTCTGCTGCGCATCCCACTCTGCAAGGGCCTCGCTGTAGCCACCCTCGCCGGGGTGTAGGACCATGGTGGTCTCGGCCGGCGGCGGGGCATCAGCCTCGTCTTCGTCTCCGGAGTGACGCGTTGGTGCAACGGGCACAGTGAGCGAGCCGTCGTCGTGTCGGATTATTTCCATGAGGACCCTGTACCCACATCCGCCCCGCCGTATTCATCCCCGCAGAATCGAATCCGCCAACGATCTGGGCGCCACGCGCGCGGATTGCCCCAGCTCTCTCGAGTCGGTTGGCGCCCAGATCGTGGGGTGGCGAGGTCGGTGAGAGGGTCGGTGAGACCATCCACGGGATCTGGGCGCCACGCGCGCGGGTTGCGCCAGCTCACTCGGGTCGGTTGGCGCCCAGATCGATTCAGCGGGAGGCGAGTTCGGTGAGGCGGCGGCGTTGGTCGTCGGTCAGGGACTCGAACACGGCCAGCGAGGCGACGTTTTCGCGCACCTGCTCGGGTGATGTGGCGCCGAACAGGATGCTGGCGATTCGTGGGTGGGCGAGGGCGAACGAGAACGCGAGGCTGGCCGGCGAGACGTTCCACTCTCGAGCCAGTTCGACGACAGCAGCGGCGCGCTGCTTGCCCGAAACCGCGGCGTCGGTCTCGTCGGTCGCAGCACGCCCCGATTCTCCGTGCAGGTACTTTCCCGTCAGCGTCCCGCCGGCCAACACGTAGGACGCGACCAGCCCGATGTCGGCGTCTGCCAGCACGGCCTCCATCATCGGGTCCTGCACCCAATCGGGGCGCACGAGGCTGTAGGGAAGTTGCGCTGCCGACGGAAGGGGTACGCCGAGCGAACGAGCGGCAGCCACCGCTTCGCTGAGCGCATCCGCCGTCCAGTTGCCGATGCCCCATGCCCGCGCCCGCCCGGATGAGACGAGGGTGGCTACCTGCGCCACCAGTTCGCCGATGGTCAGACCCTTCGGAGGCTGCATCGTGTAGATGAGATCGATGTGATCGAGGCCCATTCGTCCGAGCGAACCGTCGAGCTCGGCCGCGGCATCTTCGTCGGGCCAGAACTCCCACCACAGCTTGTT
>JANMMQ010000234.1:0-7612 GCA_031373465.1 Ilumatobacteraceae bacterium
CGGGTTCAGTGCCGGGCCGGCCGTGTCCTTGAACGGGTCGCCGACGGTGTCGCCGATGACAGCAGCCTTGTGGGCGTCGCTGCCCTTGCCGCCGTGGTTGCCATCTTCGATGAACTTCTTGGCGTTGTCCCAGGCGCCGCCAGCGTTCGACAAGTAGTTGGCCATGAGCTGACCGACGAGGATGACTGCAGCGAGGAACGCACCCAGTGCCTTCCAGTCGATTCCAAAGCCGATGATCACCGGCGACAGCACTGCCAGCAGGGCCGGCGTGGCCAGCTCGCGCAGCGAAGCAGCGGTGCAGATGTCGATCACCGGCCCGTAGTCGGGCTCCTTCTCGCCCGACATGATCTTGCCGTCTGCGAACTGGCTGCGCACCTCTTGCACGACCACGCCTGCGGTACGCCCCACGGCGCGGATGGCCAACGACGAGAACAGGAACGGCACGGCACCACCGATCAAGAGACCGATGAAGATCCGCGGCTCGGCCACGTTGATCTGCAGCGGCAGTTCCTTGAACACGCCGTCCTTCAAGTTCTTGGCGACGATGCCGAGCTCGTTGCCGGCAGTCTCGATGTAGCTGGCGAACAGGGCGACTGCGGCGATGACCGCCGAGCCGATCGCGAAGCCTTTGGTCACGGCCTTGGTGGTGTTGCCGACGGCGTCGAGGCTGACCATGATCCGCTGCGGCTCGCCGTGGAACTCGCCACTCATCTCGGCAATGCCGGCAGCGTTGTCGCTGACCGGGCCGAAGGTGTCTTCGGACACGATGACGCCGGTCGTTGCCAGCATGCCCATGCCGCACAAGGCGACGAGGTACAGCGAGAAGGTCAGGTTGCCGCCGCCCAGAGCCAGGGCCACACCGAGTGCGATGGCGATGGCGATGATGGCGTACACCGATGACTCGAGGCCACTGGCGGTTCCGGCCAGCACAACAGTTGCCGGTCCGGTCTCCGCGCTTTCGGCGATGTCTTTGACGGGTCCGTAGTGCGTACCCGTGTAGTACTCGGTGAGCCGGCTGACCAGCTGGGCCAGGACCAGGCCGATGGCGACTGCTCCGAAGCACTTCCAGCCGGCGTTGGACTTGTCGTTGCCGACGTAGGTGAGCGAGACGATGAGCGTGCCGATCAGGGTCAGCGTGCCGGCAACGAGGAAGCCGCGGTTGATCGGCTTCAGTGCGTTGGTCTCGTCGTCTTTGGCCTTCACGGCAAACACGCCGGCGATCGAGGCGATCACGCCGATGGCGCGGGCAGCAACGGGGAACACCAGGCCGAGCGCGGGGTTGGCGCCGATCGAATTGAAAGCCGCCACGCCGAGGATGATCGACGCGACGAGGGTGACCTCGTAGCTCTCGAACAGGTCGGCCGCCATGCCGGCGCAGTCGCCGACGTTGTCGCCGACGTTGTCGGCGATGGTCGCCGGGTTGCGCGGGTCGTCTTCGGGAATGCCGGCTTCGATCTTGCCGACCAAGTCGGCGCCGACATCGGCGGCCTTGGTGAAGATTCCGCCGCCGACTCGGAGGAACAGAGCCAGGAGCGAACCGCCGAAGCCGAACCCGACCAGGATGACTGACGAGGTGTTCTGGAACAAGGCGATGATCGCCGTGGCGCCGAGCAGGCCGAGGCCAACCGTGAACATGCCGGCAACGCCACCGGTACGGAAGGCGATTGTCAAAGCCTTGGGCATCGAGCCGGTCTTGGCCGCGGCTGCCGTGCGCACATTGCCGCGCGTTGCCAGAGTCATGCCGATGAACCCGGTCGCTCCGGAAGCAAAGCAGCCGAGGATGAACGCCACCGTGCGCCACGTTCCAGCCAACGCGAAGCTCATCGCCTCGGTCTTGCCGTCAGGGTTCTTGATCCCCGTAGAGGTGAGGAAGACGATGATTGCAAGCGGCACCAAGATGACGCCGATCGTCTTGAACTGACGACGGAGATAGGCCGAGGCACCGTCTTGGATCGCCTTGGCGATCTCTTTCATCTTCGGCGTGCCTTCGTCGAAAGTCAGCACGTTCTTCGCAAGGAAGAGGCCGACCGCAATGGCCAGCAACGCCGACGCGCCGGCCAGCCCAAGCACTGCCCACTCGCCGCCTCTGAGGATGAAGTCTTGGTAGCCGCCTTCAGCAGCAATCAGTGATGACACCGGTCGTTCTCCGGGAATCTCGGGCGCGCCCAACAGGTGGGGAGCGCGTGGTTTGCAAGCGTGGAGAGTGTAGGGACTTTGCGAGGCGTCCGGCGAAACGATGACAGTTTCGGGAAACTTCGTGACTGCCACTTTCTCGGAGTACCGTCCACGGGTGATGGCACAGGCAGTCTCCTCGCGCGGTCCGGTCACAGGCACCGCAACGGCCGGCAAAAAGGCCAGGAAGTCCTTCCTTGCCGACCTGTACAGCACCGCGGTGGGCAAGAAGTACGCCATGGCCTTGAGCGGCATCGCCCTCATGGGATACGTGTTGGCGCACATGCTCGGCAACCTGAAGATGTATCTGGGGCACGCAGAGATCAACCACTACGGGGAGTTCCTCCGCGATCTGCTGGTGCCGCTGGCGCCGCGAACCTTCGTGTTGTGGATATTGCGGATCGGGCTGCTCGGCGCCACGGTGCTGCACATCCACGCCGCCTACAGCCTGACGATCCTCAACCGGCAGGCTCGCGCCGTGAAGTACCAGAGCCCACGCGACTACGAAGCGGCGAACTTCGCCAGCAGCACCATGCGCTGGACCGGCATCATCGTCGCGCTGTTCGTCCTGTGGCACCTTGCCGACTTCACGTGGGGTTGGGTCAATCCGGGCTACGTCCGAGGCGACGTGTACCGCAATGTCGATGCCTCGCTGTCGCGCGTTCCGGTCGCCGCGTTGTACGTCGTGGCCAACATCGCCCTTGGGGTGCACCTCTATCACGGCGCTTGGAGCCTGTTTCAGTCGATGGGTTGGAATCGGCCGAGGTTCAACAAGTGGCGAAGAGGTTTCGCCATCGGCTTTGCAACGCTGATCGTCGTTGGCAACGTGTCGTTCCCCATCGCCGTGCTGGCCGGGATCGTAAGGAACTGAGATGAGCGTGACCCTCGACGCCAAGATCCCGCCCGGTCCGATCGAGGACAAGTGGGATACCTACAAGAACGACATGAAGTTGGTCAACCCCAACAACAAGCGCAAGTTCAAGGTGATCGTCGTCGGCACAGGTTTGGCCGGCGCATCGGCGGCGGCGACACTCGCCGAGCTCGGCTACCAGGTCGACGCATTTACGTTCCACGACTCTCCACGTCGTGCGCATTCGATCGCGGCTCAGGGTGGGATCAACGCGGCGAAGAACTACCGCGGTGATGGCGACTCCATCTATCGACTGTTCTACGACACGATCAAGGGCGGCGACTTCCGTTCGCGCGAAGCCAACGTCTATCGCCTCGCCCAGGTCAGTGTCGACATCATCGATCAGATGGTCGCCCAAGGTGTCCCGTTCGCTCGCGAGTACGGGGGAATGCTCGACAACCGTTCGTTCGGAGGAGCGCAGGTCAGCCGAACGTTCTATGCCCGCGGCCAGACCGGCCAGCAATTGCTCCTCGGCGCGTATCAGCAGATGGCCCGCCAGATCGGCCTCGGTGGCGTGCGCCTGTTCAATCGTGTGGAGCTGGTCGACACCGTTGTGATCGATGGTCGTTGCGCCGGGATCGTCACCCGCGACCTGATGACCGGCGAGTTCCAGTCCCATGCCGCGCACGCGGTGGTGTTGGCCACGGGGGGGTACGGCAACGTGTTCTTCCTGTCGACCAACGCGATGGCGTGCAACGTGACTGCTGCGTGGCGCGCCCACCAGCGCGGCGCTTACTTCGCCAATCCCTGTTACACGCAGATCCACCCGACGTGCATTCCCCAAGCCGACGACACGCAGTCGAAGCTGACGCTGATGAGCGAGTCGCTGCGCAACGACGGCCGCGTCTGGGTTCCCGAGAAGGCCGGCGACGACCGGCCACCCGACGACATCCCCGAAGACGAGCGTGACTACTTCCTCGAGCGGCTGTACCCAAGTTACGGCAACCTCGCGCCGCGCGACATCGCATCGCGTGCGGCCAAGCGCGCGGTTGACTCGGGTCACGGTGTCGGGCCGCGAAAGAACGGTGTGTATCTCGACTTTGCCACGGCGATCGCCCGCCTCGGGTTCGACACGATCTGGGAGCGCTACTCGAACCTCTTCGAGATGTACGAGCGCATCACCGGTGAGAACCCGACGAAGGTGCCGATGCGCATCTATCCGGCAAGCCACTACACGATGGGCGGCCTGTGGGTCGACTACGAGCTGATGACCACTGTGCCCGGTCTGTACTGCGCTGGCGAGGCCAACTTCAGTGACCACGGCGCAAACCGTTTGGGGGCGTCAGCGCTGATGCAGGGGCTCGCCGACGGCTACTTCGTGCTGCCGAACACCGTCGGCAACTATCTCGCGCCGCTGCTCGGCAAGCCGGCACCCGGTATCGATCATCCCGAGTTCAAGGCGGCCGAGGCCGCGGCGGCGCAACGATTCAACGGCTACCTCGACATCAAGGGCACCCGCTCTCCCGACTGGTTCCACCGCGAGCTCGGCAAGATCATCTGGGACTACTGCGGCATGGAACGCACCGAACAGGGCCTTCAGAAGGCATTGTCGGAACTGCCGGCGCTGTACGCCGAGTTCAAGAAAGACCTACGTGTCACCGGCGACGGTGAGTCGATGAACCAGACGCTCGAGAAGGCAGGCCGAGTCGACGACTTCTTCCAACTCGGGATGCTGATGTGCCGCGACGCCCTCGAGCGCAAGGAGAGTTGCGGCGGCCATTTCCGTGCCGAGTATCAAGACGAGGAAGGCGAGGCGAAACGCGATGACGAACGCTTCGCGCACGTTGCCGCCTGGGAATGGACCGGTGACCCTATGAAGGCCAATCGCAACGTCGAGGAACTCGAGTTCGAAGCTGTGCACCTCGCCACCCGGAGCTACAAATGAAGTCGGTCACGAACCTCTCGCTCAAGATCTGGCGTCAACCGAGCCCCGATGTCGAGGGTCACTTCGAGACCTATCGCATCGATTCCATCAGTGACGAGGCTTCCTTCCTGGAGATGCTCGACGTGCTCAACGAGCGATTGATCAACGAGGGTCGCGAGGCCGTGGCGTTCGATCATGATTGCCGGGAGGGCATCTGCGGGTCGTGTTCGTTGATGATCGACGGCCAGGCCCACGGTCCGCAACGCGGCACCGCCACGTGTCAACTGCACATGCGCAAATTCGCCTCGGGCCAAGAGATCGTCGTCGAGCCGTGGAGGGCGACATCGTTCCCGATCATCAAGGATCTGATCGTCGATCGCGGTGCTTTCGATCGGATCATCGAGAGCGGTGGTTTCATCACGGCACACACCGGTGGCGCACCCGATGCCAACCTCATCCCTATTCCCAAGGTCGTTGCCGACGCCGCCATGGACGCCGCCGAATGCATCGGCTGCGGCGCGTGCGTTGCTGCATGTCCCAACGGGGCTGCCAACCTGTTCACCGCGGCCAAGGTCAGCCATCTCAACCTCTTGCCGCAAGGCTTGGCCGAGCGGTTCAATCGGGTCGAGGCCATGGTCGAGACGATGGAGGAGTACTTCGGTTCGTGCACCAACCACGGCGAGTGCGAAGCGGCGTGCCCGAAGAGCATCTCGATCGACTTCATCGCCTTGATGAACAAGGATTACCGCCAGGCCAAGTTCGCCAACCGCAAAGAGCTCAGCCGCCTCTGAACGTCAGCGGGTGATCGCGCTGACGTAGCGATTGGTGGCGACCTCGTCGCCGTGCTCTACGACGAGGTCGAGCCACAGCTCACCCGGTTGGTCGGGCACCACGAACTGGATGGTGCCGACGCGCACGCACGAATCGGGCGGCACGTCACCACCCCAGCGCCAAGCGTGTGATCCGCCGGGCCAGCTGAGCTTCGCCGTGCAGACCGTGCCTTCGAGCAGACGTCGCACGTCGCTGACGACGTGTACGTCAAGCGCCAATGCCGTGCTAACCGTGACGGTTTCGGGCAGGCGGTCGGCAACGACGATCACCGGACGACAGGCGTCGACGACAGCCTGATACGCCAGCTTCGGGTTGCGCTCGTGATCGAGCACGCTCCACGAGACCATGGGGCAGGCGTCGTTGAACATGAAGAAGCAGAACCCGCCGGTGGGGCGGTACTTCAGCCGGCGGAGGGTCTCGATGTGGTGGCGTAGCACCGTTGCCTGATACTGCTGCGTAGCGTCGCGCCAACCGTCGAAGGTTCCGTACACCAGAGGTGGCACGAACTTGTCGAAGGCGTGGAGTTGCAGCCCGTGGTATTCCTCCAGCGACTTCCAGTCGAGGTCGGGCCATCGCTCGGGCTCCATGAAGTCGGCGGCGGCGGGAACTGCCTGAGCACCGAACTCGCTGACGAATCGCACCATCCGTGGCAGCGACGCTGCGAACCCGGGCAGGTCGCGCTCGTCGCCGTGATACCACCCGAAGTAGAGGTGGCTGTCGGTGCCATCGAGCAATGGGAGGTGTGGCAGCACTCCGCTGTGGGCGATCGTGGTACGTGTCTCGTCGGCCTGTTCGAACGCCCGCTTCACCCAACGATCGAGCACGGTCTTGTTCCACGACGGCAATTGCTGGCCGGCTAAGTACTGGATTGCCGCCTTGCCGGTCGGTGCTGTGCGATCGAGGTTCGAGGCGACCGGTTCGTTGTGCGCGCACCACACGGCTATCGAGGGGTGGTGCCCGAGTTGATCGACCGCTTCGCGGGCCTGGCGCACCGCTTCTTTGCGGATGGTGCGGGCGTATCCCCATTGCAGCGGAAAGTCCTGCCACAGCAACATCCCGAGGTCGTCGGCGGCGTCGTAGAGCTCGGGACGTGAGATGTGGCCGTGCACTCGCAGGAGATCGAGCCCGGCCTCGCGGGCCAGTTCGACGTCGCGCCTCAACTCGTCCGGCGTCGCATCACCCAACGCCATTCGGGTCGGCGCGAGGTTGGCACCCTTCACGAACATGGGCTCGCCATTGACGGTGAACACCCAATCCTGCAGGACCACTTCGCGCAGCCCGGTTCGTACGCTGCGCGAATCGCTGACGACGTCGTCGACCGAGATCTCGACCTCGACGTCCGTCAGATCCTGTTCGCCGAGCGTCCACGGCCACCACAGCCGTGGGTCGTTGATGTCGAGGTTCCAATCGACCTCGTTCAGCCCACCGGCCAATGACTGTTCGTGCTGATCGAGCAGCTGCCCATCGACGCGGGTGGTCACCCGGACAGTCCTGGCAACATCGCTGTCGAGGCGCGCATGCAGTCGCAGGTGGGCCCGGGTGTCGTTGACATCGCGGCACAACACCCGCCACCGGTCGATGCGGACCGGACCGGTCGTTTCGATCCGAACCGGCCGCCAGAGGCCGCCAGGATTCCACGTGGGATCCATCGCGTCCCAGTTCTGGAACACGCCCGTGATCGTCCGCTTCGACTTGCGGTTGTGTTGCGGGGGGCAGGCGACCTCGACTGCAAGGACATGCTCTGTTGCCAGGCGCGACAAGCCCGTGATGTCGAAGCTATGGGGGAAGAAGTACCCCTCCGGGTCGCCGAGGTAGGCACCGTCGAGCCAGACATC
>JANMMQ010000246.1:0-2170 GCA_031373465.1 Ilumatobacteraceae bacterium
GTCGAGGGCGACGTCGTCGTGAAGGAAGCAGAAGAAACCGTTGTCGCCCTCGACCAGTCGCAGCACTTCATTGGCCACCGTGCCGTAACCGGCGACGTTGCCAACGGCCCGGACGAAGGCGTTGGGCACTCGCTCGCGTACTCTGTCCGGGATGTCGCCTGGCTCGCCGACAATCAGGAACAGGCTCTTGAGATTGGCGTAATCCTGGTCCGCCAACCCTTCCAGAACCTCGTCGAACCACTCGCCCGGCTTGAAAACCACCATGACGGCCACGACCGGCGGGGCGAGTTGGTTGGCGGCTTCCACGAGGCGGCCAGGCTACTGCCACCCTGACGAAGAGTGGAGGCACTCCTAAACCATGCTTGCAATAGTTAGCACTATGCGGTATATTGGCCGCATGTTCAAACTTCCCCGCACACTCCCCACCCTTGCCGACTTCCCCACCGTCACCTTCCCCACCCTCGCCGACTTCCCCGGCATCGATTTCTCCGGTCTCGACATCAACGCACTGCGCGATCGGCTGCCTTCGATCGACACTGCCAAGCTGAGCGCAGCGGTGCGCGACGCCGGCTACATCGCCGTCGGAATCGGCGTCACTTCGATCGAGCGAGCCAAGGCTCGCGGCGAGCAGTTCACCGAGCTCGTCACAAACCGTTTCGAGCAGGCTCGCGGACTACTACGCACCGCCGTCTGAATCACTCGTCGCCCCGTCGGAGGGGTTCACCCCGCTAGCCTCGCTGGTCTGGTGGACTCCTCTGGCGCAGACAAACCACGTTTGGGGCGAGCCCCGCTACCCGAAGGGACACTCCCGGTCGGGATCGGCCTGCTGATCGCCGGCGTCACCAGCTACTTGTTCCTCAAGGTCGCCAAGGTGGCACTCGGCAGCGACGAGGCCGTGCAGCCCGTTGCAAGCCTGTGGATCGCGACGTTCGCACTCGCCCCGGGCTTCTTCCTGCCGCTCGAGCAAGAGCTGGCGCGAACGCTTGCCCACCGTCGTGCGATGGGCGAGGGCGGCAAGCCCGTCGTAGCCCGCGTGCGATCGCTGGGCATCGGCCTCGCCGCCCTGGTGATCATCGCCGCCCTTGCAGTCAGCCCATTGATCGTCAGTGGTTACTTCGACGGCGACTGGGTCCTGATGGTGGCGTTGATCGTTGCGTTCATGGCGTATTGCCCGGCGCACCTCTCGCGCGGCATCGCCAGCGGAAACGGGCGGTTCAACGCATACGCAATCGTCATGGGAGCCGACGGAGCTGTTCGCATCGCCCTCTGTGCCTCGTTGGCGATCTTCGGCGTCAAGACCGTCGGCCTCTACGGGTTCGCAGTCGCACTCTCACCGATACCTGGTGTCCTGTGGGTCAAGGCCAAAGGAGCCCTGGGCACCGAACCGGGCCCGGAGGCCTCGTGGGCCGAGGTCACCCCGAACCTCGGCTGGCTATTGCTGGGGTCGGTTTTTGCAGCGGGGCTCGTCAACGCCGGGCCGCTGGCAGCCACCCTTCTCGCGAGCGACGACCAGAAGCATCTGGTCACGAGGTTCACATACGGGGTGCTGCTGGCACGCATTCCCCTGTTCCTCTTCCAAGCCGTGCAGGCTGCGCTGCTGCCTCGGCTGTCGCGTCTCGCGGCGCGCAACGAGATCGCCGAGTTCCGCGCCGGTTTCGTCCGCCTGATGAAGCTCGTCCTAGTAGTCGGCCTGGTCGGGACGGCCGGTGCCTTCTTTCTGGGACCGCTGGTCATTGAGCGCTTCTACAACGCGACGCTCAGCCGTCAGACCATGGCCATGCTGGCCCTCGGCAGTGCGTGCTACATGATCGCCCTGGCCATCGCCCAGGCCGTGATCGCGCTGCGCGGTCACGCCCTCGTGGCGCTGGGTTGGGGCGTCGGTGCGGTGACCTTCGTGCTCGTCACCTGGCTCAGCTCCAACGAGTTGTTCCGTCGCGTCGAGCTCGGCCTCGTCGCTTCTTCATTCGCGGCTCTTGTGGCGTTCGCGTTGGCACTGCGCTCCAGACTGCGCAGCGGCGACGTTCCGACGGGGCAATCGGTGATGGAGGCCATCACCGACATGCCGCTGGAGACCTGACCGCCAGCAGCGCTGCCCGAAGGGGGTCAGCTGCGGCGGGCCTTCTCCGACTCGACCTCGAGGTCGTGGGCGACCATCATCTTGATCAACTCG
>JANMMQ010000261.1:0-1887 GCA_031373465.1 Ilumatobacteraceae bacterium
CTGCAGCCTTGAACAGGTCGGCGATGAGCCTGGCGGTGATCGGCTCGCGGCCTTCGGCCTTTCGATCCTGCCTCGCGTAGCCGTAGAACGGGCAGACCGCTGTGATGCGTTTGGCGGAGGCCCGGTACGCCGGGTCGATCATGATCAGTTGCTCCATGATCGAGTCGTTGATGCTGTGCTCGTCGCTGCCGCAGTGCGTCTGCATGATGAACACGTCGCTGCCACGGATGCTTTCCGTGAAACGGGGGCGGATCTCACCGTTGGCGAACTGCACCAGATTCGGGTCACCGAGCTCGATGCCGAGATTCGCCGCCACTTCCTCAGCCAGAGCCGGATGCGTGCGCCCCGAGAAGAGCGACATGCGCTTGGTGGTGAATTTTTCCATTGTGTGGGGCTCCGCTGTACTTAGTCGGCAGGTGCAGTGTAGAACGCGCCTGTCGATGCAGAAGAAGGCACTGATGTGCCGGGTGAAAGATGGGCGTACGGGCCGACATGGGCGTCGTCGCCGATCTCGCTGTCGCGTCCCACCGTGTTCTCCACGACGGCCTGCGATCCGACCACACAATCGACCAATCGGGTATCGGGACCGATCTCGCATCCGTCTCCGATCACGGTGTTGCCCTGCAAGATGGTGCCGGGATACAGCGTCACGTCCCTGCCGAGCTGGACCGTGACGTCGATGAACGTCTGGCGGGGATCGAGCATCGTCACGCCGTTCAGGAGCCAGTGACGGTTCGTTCGGCTGCGCAGTTCTCGTTCGGCTAGCGCTAGCTGCCAGCGATCGTTGACGCCACGCGTTTCGGCTTCGGTGGCTTGCACGGTGCCGATCTGGTGCCCCATTCCGGCGAGCACCTCGACGACGTCCGTGAGGTAGTACTCGCCCTGGGAGTTGTCGGGGCTGAGCCTGCGCAGCGCGGGGCCGAGAAGATCGCGGCGGAACGCGCACATGCTCGTCCAGATCTCGCGGATGGAGAGCACCTCGTCGTCGGCGTCGCGCTGCTCGACCACCTGTAGCAGACGGCCGTCGCCGTGCTTCGACGGTGCACGCAGCACGCGCCCGTAGCCAGTCGGATCCTCGACCACCGATGTGATCGCGGTCGCTGCGTTGCCGCTCGACAGATGCGTTGCGACCAACTGCTGGAGAGTGTCCGCCCGCAGCAACGGCGTGTCGCCGGGCAGCACGATGATCGTCGATTCGTCGTCGAGATCGTCGCCAGGAATCGCGGTCATACCGACCATCGCAGCATCGCCCGTGCCGCGTTGCACAGTCTGCTCGACGAAGGTGACGTGCGCCCAGCCCGGAGCCTGCTCCTGGACCTTCTTCGTGACTCGCTCAGCGCCGTGCCCGACGACCACCACGGTGCGATCGACGTCGATGTTGGCCAGGGCATGGATGACGTGCATCACCATGGGCCGGCCGCAGATCTGGTGCAAGGCCTTCGGGCGGGCGGATCGCATTCGCGAGCCCTCACCGGCCGCCAGCACGATCGCCGAAACTGTCATACAAATGTTCTAGCGCGTCAGGGCCCAAAAGTGGTGTTGCCCGAACTGTTTGCAAGGTGCTTGCGACGTGTCTGCTGGGGGTGTTGCTGTGTTCCGGGGAGAGGATTCGAACCCCTATAGACGGCACCAAAAACCGATGTCCTACCATTGAACGACCCCGGAAGGCCGTGGCCAGAGGCTAGCGGGACGTCCCTTGTGGCAGCACGGGAGTTGACGGAGTTGGCGGGCTTGCCGGGGCTGGTCAGCCCTTGTGGACGTTGTGGACGTTGTGGACGTTGTGGACGTTGTGGACGTTGTCAGCCCTTGCTGGCCGCCCTGTCTGTCTTGCCGGCCTTGCCCGCCTTGTCTGTCTTGCCCACGTTGCCGCGCTTGCGGCGCTTGAGG
>JANMMQ010000288.1:0-1966 GCA_031373465.1 Ilumatobacteraceae bacterium
CGCCAGATTGGTGAGGGCGATCATCGATCCGGGTTGCACGCGGTAGCGACCGAGGATCTGCGCCACGAGCATCGCCCGGCCCCCTTCTGCGGCGAGACGCAACCACAGATCCCAGTCCTCCCAGCCGTAGACGAGGTCGTCGTCCGCCCGGTAGCCGCCCAGTCGTTCCCACGCCGACTTGCGCAGCATCGCCTGGGCGTCGATGTAGTTCGCCCTGCACAGCCGGTTCACGTCCCAGGCGATCGCGCTGCGAATGTTCCGTTGATCGCCGAAGTCCTCGAGGATCGCGTACGCCGCGTCGACACTCGGATTGTCGTGCAGTGCGCCGGCCAGCTTGCGCAGGCAGCTCGGATAGATCGTGTTGTCGGCGTCCATCACCATCACCAAGGGGGCGCGGGCGTGCTCGAAACCGGTGTTGCGTGCAGCCGCCAAACCCTCGTTGGCATCCTTGGCGATCAGCTTGATCGGGACCCCGGGATGGTCGTTGATGAAGCGCCGCACGACCGCTCGGCTGTTGTCGGTGGCGTGGTCCTCGACGACGATCAGCTCGAACTTCACGTCCTCGCTGGCAACGATGCTGCTCAACGTGTCGACCACGACATCGGCGTAGTTGTAGAGCGACACGACCACGCTGACATCGGGAGTGGCGCCCGTGAAGAACGGTGTGTCCGAGTACGTCTCGTGCTGGTTGCTGCCGTGCGTGAGCTGGCACGCCGCGGCGTCGAGTCGCTGCAACGCCTTGTTCTCGGCCATGGCGATCCGCTTCGCCGACACCAGCGTCGGGAGGAACGGCCGAAACGGGCCGAGACGCACCGGGGGAGGAGCCTGGCCGAGGCCGATGTGCCAAGGCCCCTTGCGCACAGCGGCCGACTTGGCCTGCGCAGGGATGTCGAGCAGGACGTCCTGTTCGATCCGCTCGAGAATCGGGCCGATGGAGTCGACCAGGGCAAGTTCGCCGAGGATGATTCCTTTCGCTCGATCGGCCAGCTCGGTGCGGCGTTCGCCGTCGTTGAGGATGGCGCGGGTGGTGTCGGCCATCTCTTCGAGCGTGGATTCGATGTAATGCGTGCCGGCCACCAGCGGTGCGGATCCGTCGGATGGTTCGGAGATCACCACGCAACCGGCTGCCATCGCTTCGATCGCCCGTGCCCACTCGAAGTACGGGGGGTGTTGCGGGCCGTCCGGCCGATCGCGGTGGATGTTCACGAGCACCTTCGCCGTCGATAGGAGGCGATGCTTGTCTGCGCCGAAGACAACTTGAGGAGTGCTCGCGTCGATGGGCCGATCGACACCGGTCAGTCGAAGGTCAGCGCGCAGGTCCCACATGTGTGGCGCCAGTTCCGCCAGCGCCGCGCCGCGCCGATCGTCGAGACCGCCCATGAACAACACGTCGATCGGTCGATCGGGCGATACCTCCATTGTCCGCATCGACGGCACGCCGCCGAGACGAAGCCGTTCGGCAGAGATGCCAGCGTCGTGCAGTGCGTCGACTCCCTGGTCGCTCATGTCCAACGTCAGCAGGCCGCGGCGGCACGCATCGACGGCCAGGCGAAACCACGAGGTGCCGGGTTGTTCGGTGTTGATGCAGATGCTCGCTGCCGCAGCGCGCTGCAGTGCCTTGCGCGGTGCCTCGTACAACTCGAAGAACTCGTGCGGAGCGACGACCAGATTGATCGATCCGTCGGCAGAGGGAAGCCTGTCATCGACGAGCTTCGCCGGTCTACCAGTCAACCCAGAAGCCTCGACGATCCACCCAGCCAGGTCGCGCATGAACTGATTGCCGCTCTGGGCGACAAAGACGTTGACCGCAGCCACGAACTACTGACTCCGTGTGATCACACGCGCGGCCTTGCGCGGTGCCCTGCCCAGCTTGCGCAGGGCACGTCCCATCACCCCTGGTTTGTCGGGATGGTTGATGCTCTGCACGACCATCTTGCGCATCACGGTGCGCCGGCTGACGACCGTC
>JANMMQ010000298.1:0-10464 GCA_031373465.1 Ilumatobacteraceae bacterium
ATGCCGTACAGAGGGTTCTCCCCGAAGTCGGGATGCAATGCCTTCGAGCCGATGGCCTGGATGTGGGCGATGATCGCGGCGCTACGCGGGTGAAGTGGCGCTGAGGCGATCTCATGGTTCCACGCGTTGTCGGCGGGAAAGACCGGGCAGCCCCCCAGGTGCGGACCAGGTGGGGTCAGCCGCTTCGCCGGCCTGCTGGCCGAGGCTCCGCCCGCGATCGACGTCGGTGCGGCCGCGGCCGCAATGGAGGCGACACCGAGCGCAATGACGACGGTGGCCGCGGCCGGCCATCGACGCACCCCCTCAGCCGCCGATCTGGCTCATCGTCCGCTTGGGCCTGACGAAGGACACCTGGTTGATCTGGTGGCCTGCCCACTTCGTGCCAACGGCCCGCTGGATCTCCGCCGCGACGGCATCGTCATCTGCGCCTGTCCGCATGAGATTGCGGAGGTCGAACTCGGTCATGGCAAACAGGCACGTGCGGAACTGGCCGTCGGCGGTGATCCGAACACGGTCGCAGTCGCCGCAGAACGGCTTGGAGACCGAGGGGATGACGCCTACGGTGCCGCGCCCGTCGAGATATCTCCATCTGTCGGCTGGTGCTGCGCCGCGCGACGTCATCTGCTCGAGCGGGAACACCTCCGAGATCGCGGCGACGATCTCGTCCTGAGTCACAACTTGCTCGTTGACCCAGTGGCCACTTGCATCGAGCGGCATGAACTCGATGAAGCGCACCTCGACATCGTGCTCTCGACCGAATCGGGCGAGGTCGACGATCTCGTCGTCATTGATGTCGCGTTGCACGACGGCATTGATCTTGACGGGCGAGAAACCCGCCTCTTTCGCCGCTTCGATGCCGTCGAGCACGCTGGTCAACTCGTCGCGACGCGTCATCTGCAGGAACCGATCGGCCCGCAGCGTGTCGAGGCTGACGTTGACACGGCCCAGCCCGGCCTGACGCAGGTCGTGGGCGACCAGCCGAAACGTCGCGCCATTCGTGGTGAGTCCCAGGTCCGGGGCCTGCCCGGCCAACGGCGACGCCGAGCCCGTCGGCACCCGCAGTGCGGCCAGCTTTCCGACGAGCAACGGAAGGTGGGCCCGGACAGTGGGCTCACCGCCGGTGAGGCGCAAGCCATCGACCTCGAACCGCTCGACGAAGATCCGTGCGAGCCGTTCGATCTCTTCGAACGTCAGTACCTCGCTGCGCGGCACCCAGACCATGCCCTCTTCGGGCATGCAGTAGGTACAGCGGAAGTTGCACCTGTCGGTGACCGAGATGCGCAGGTCACGAATGGTTCGCCCGAAGGGGTCGACCAGATCCATGTCCGTCAGGCTATCGACAGCAACATGGCAGTGACGGAGCCGCCCGGTTCGATCCCGTCGCCATCAGGGACGATCACGATGGCGTCAGCCAGTGAGGTCGCGGCCAACTGATGGCTGCCCTGCGCACCGACGGACCTGACGTGGTACCGGCCGTCGGCACGGAAGGAGCCGGAAACGCGCATGTAGTGGGTCTTGCCATCGGGCCGCCGCCGCAGACCGTCGTCAGCGATCGCCACGACGCTGGTGCGATCCAGGTCGGTGTGGCCCATCATCTTGCGAAGGGCCGGACGGGCGAACAATTCGAAGCTGACCATGGAGCTGACCGGGTTGCCCGGAAGGCCGAACACGGGCACGTGACGATCACCCGCGGCGAGCAAGCCGAAGGCGAACGGCTTGGCGGGCTTGATGGCGATCTGCATCCAGCGCATGTCTGCGATGCGCGACAGCACGGCTTTGACCACGTCGTACTCGCCCATGCTGACCCCCCCGCTGGTGATGATCGCGTCGTACGACGCCGCGGCTCCGCGCAGGATCTCTTCGAGAGCGGCCTCGTCATCGCGGACGACCCCGAGGTCGATCGCCTCGCAACCCGACCCGGTCACGAGCGGCAACAGCATCGTCTTGTTGCTCTCGCGTATCTGTCCAGGTCGTAGGGAGGAGCCGTCGTTGATCAGCTCGTCGCCGGTCGACAGCACCGCGACGCGAGGCGTGCGGAAGACGTGCACTCGACGAGCGTTGACGCTGGCGAGCACGCCGGCAACAGCAGGGCGAACGACCGTACCCGCAGGGAAGAGCTCAGCACCCACGCGCACGTCCTCGCCAACGCCACGCACCGATGCGCCCGTCTCGACCGAGCTGTGGATCATCACGTCGTCGCCATTGCGTTCGGTGTCTTCGACCATCACGGACGCGTCCGCTCCCCCGGGCATGGGCGCGCCCGTCATGATTCGAATTGCCTCATTGCGACCGACGACACGATCCGTCGACCAACCCGCTGCCACCTCGCCGACGACACGCAGCCTGACCGGCGCGCCAACGACATCAGCGGATCGCACTGCGTAGCCATCGACCGCCGAATTGGCGAACGGCGGCACGTCTTCCGCGGCGACGACGGCATCGGCCAAAACGGCACCGTCAGCCTCGGTGATCGACACCTCGACAACGTCGGAAACCGAGCAATGGTCGAGCACGTAGTGCCGGGCCTCGAGTTCGCTGATCACCTCCGGAACGGTACCGTTTCCCCGGTGAGCAACTACACCGCTCTACCCGCCAGCGGCCTCACGGTGCGGTGGGCTGTGTGGGACAGCGATGACGTCGAAGTCACCGACCTGCGCTGGGAGAACGAGGGCTGGACGGTCAGCGGCCAGGTGGGCCGGGAGCAGGTGCAGTACGTCGTGCGGCTGGCAGCGTCGTGGCAGGTTCGCCAGTTCTTGTTGTTCCGTGACCTCGAGGACCCTGACCTGTGGCTGGCCACTAGTGGCACAGCTCGGTGGGGTGAGATGAACGGTGCCCATCGCATCGAGCTCGACGGTTGCTACGACCTCGACATGGCGTGCACGCCGTTCACCAAAACACTTCCCATCCGGCGCCTCCCACTGAACGTCGGCGACAATGCCGAACTGCCGATCGTGACGATCGATGTCGAGACACTCGAGGTGCGTCCAGAGATGCACAGGTACACGCGACTCGACACTCACCGATGGAGAGTCGAGCACGCCGACCAGTCCGACGAATTCGACGTCGACCAGCACGGCCTGCTGCTGGACTTTCCGGGGAAGTTTCGCCGGCTCAGCTGAGGCGGCCGCGCAGATACTCGGCGAACTCGTCGCCGATCGCAGGGTCGCTGAGCGCGATATCGACGACAGCATTCAACCACCCGATCGGCGTGCCGGTGTCGTACCTCAAGATGTTGGAGAGCACCCCGTGAAACGGACCGTTGGCAGCCTGCACGCGCAGGGCATCGGTGAGTTGGATCTCGCCACCGCTGCCGGGCTGCACCAGCTCGAGCTCGCCGAACACGTCGGGAGTCAGCACGTAGCGGCCGATGACGATCAGGTCACTCGGCGCATCTTCGACGCTCGGCTTCTCGACGAGCGTGCGAATCCCGATGACGCCGTCTTTGCCGAGCTTGGTCGACGGCTCGATCACACCGTAGGCACTGACCCGATCGCGTGGGACACGCTTCAGACCGACGACTCCGCCGCCCGTCGTCTCACACAGACGCGCCATCTGATCGAGCAGCGACGAGTCGCCCATCAACTCGTCGGGCAAGAGCACCGCGAACGGCTCATCGCCCACGGAATCAGCCGCGCAACCGACAGCATGCCCGAGGCCCAGTGGTTCGTCCTGATAGGCGAACGAGACACGGACGTCGCGCCCGATGGCCTCGAGCCGGTCGGCCAGCGCGTGCCGGTCGGTCGACCTGAGCTTCGTCAACACGTCATCGGAAGGCTCGAAGTAGGCCTCGATGGCGGGCTTGCTGTGGCTGGTGACGATGACGATGTGATCGATGCCGGCCCCGACCGCCTCGTCAATGATCAGCTGCAGCGCCGGCGTGTCGATGATGGGAAGCAGCTCCTTCGGAACCGCTTTGGTCGCCGGGAGGAACCTCGTACCAAATCCTGCCGCGGGGATGACGGCGGTGCGAACCTGCATCTCGAGGATGTTACGGCGCGAGGTCCGTCCGCTAGCATTAGCAGTCGAACAGTTCGACTGCTAATGCACGGCGGAGCTCCATGCCTACCTATGTCTACAAGTTCATCGGCACCGGTGAGACCATCGAGGTCCAGCAAGCGTTCACTGACGATGCCTTGACCCACGCCAAGCATCCGTCCACCGGCAAGAAGCTGAAGGTCAAGAAGGTTTTCACCCCTGTGGGAGTCACGTTCAGGGGCGGCGGTTTCTACAAGACCGACAGCCGCGGCGGTAAGCCGAAGTCGTCGACCACGGCAACGTCCACAGAGTCGTCGTCCACGTCGTCGGAATCGTCATCGGGCACCACGAAGTCTGGCGACTCCAGCTCGACCTCGGCGACGCCTGCGAAATCACCATCGTCGATTCCGGCGCCGGCCGCGAAGGCAGCCTCCTCCGACTGAGGAACTCGGCCGATACAGTCGGCCTCCGACTTCCCCCAATCGTCGAATCGATATGTCTATCGATGTGTCTGGGGAGGTCCGGTGCACCAGCTCGCCTGGATTCGCCTGATGGTGGCTCGCCACCCGTGGATCTATTGGCTCACCATCGCCGCCTTCGCCTCTCTTGTCGCGCTCGGCGCGCAGCGCGCCGTGGCCGGCGTCGACGCGCAGCGACGATCGTGGGGCCGGCAGCAATCCGTGTGGATGACCACTACTGCGATCGAACCCGGCCAAGTGATAGAGGCGGATCACAACGACGTACCGGCCGCGGTCGTACCAGTCGACGCGGCGGAGGAAGTCCACGCGGGCATGGTCGCCCGGCAACACATCGGCGCCGGCGAGATCGTTACGAACCGCGACATCGTCGCCGCAGGAGCCGCCGGAATGATTCCCACCGGCTGGAGCGCGTTTGCTGTTCCGGCATCTGTCGAACACTTCACCACCGGCGATCACGTCGGTGTCTACAGCGGCGACCAGTACCTGTCACTGGGTCTGGTGGTCGCCGCCGGTGAGTCGGATCTGATGGTCGCCGTTCCCGCCGAGTCCGCTCCTGCCCTGGCAGCATCCCTCCTCGCCAATGCCGTGACCCTCGCCCTCACCCCCGGTCCCTGACCCGCCGCGCTTGACCCCGCCCCTAGCCCGCACGCCGGCCCTGACCGGCACCCTCATCCGACTTCTTGTGACGACATGAAGCGACTGCACGTTTGTGCCGTCACAGAAATCGAGAACAGGAGAAATCGTTCGTGACATCGTCCCTTGCACTACCGCATCGTCATCTCACAGCGCGCTCGCCGGCTTGGTCGCCGACATCGGTGATTCGTGTTGGGCGAGTGGCACAACTGCGGCCGCGCTCCACCGCTTCGACGGCTTTGATCTTCGGCCCTCCTTTCATGTCACGACTTCTCGGAGCCGCAACGTGCGTCGTATCGGGCACACGATTCACACGACAACCGACATCCCGTTGATCGACCGCACCACTCGGTATGACATCCCGGGCTGTCGGTTGCGCGCACACTGATCGATATCGCCCGCACGACCAGCGCCGAAGCGTTGACAACCGCGCTCGACTCGGCCATGCGCGACGGCGGCACCAGCAGGGACTTCCTCCATCGACGCATCAATGCTCTGCGAGCATCCGGTCGACAAGGCCCAAAGCAGCTGTTGGCTGTCATGGAAGGAGCAGAGATCACCCGTGGTGGTCAGAGTTGGCTCGAACGAGAAGTGCTGCGGCTGCTCGACGCGCCCGGGCTCCCGCGCCCCGCTACCCAGGTCGTGCTGGGCCGGCGGGGGGACAAGTTGGTCCGCGTCGATTTCTTATTCCCTGGAACGCCGATCGTCGTCGAGGCGCTCGGCTATCGGTGGCATCGCTCGGGTGCACAAATGAGCATTGATGCCCAGCGAGCCAACGAATTGCTGCTCCGGGGATTCATCCCCTTGCAATTCACCTATTCGCAAGTCGTCGAGGAGGCTTCGATGGTCGTGGAAACGATTCGCATTGCGCTATCACGCCACTCAGGCCAGTTCCTGTGAGTTCACAAACGGCTGCACGTTTCTGCGGTCACGGGAGCGTGCGGGTCACCGCCAGCCGGTGGCCAAGATCACCAGCACTGCCACCCCGAGAGCGCAGCGGTAGATCACGAAGGGCATGAAACTGCGGGTCCGGATCAGGCGCAGGGTGCCCCACACGGCGGCCCATCCAGCGATCGCCGCGGTGACGATGCCGACGATCATCGGAACACCGAGACCGTCGGGGACGCCGTCTTTGGCGAGCTTCAGCATCTTGTAGGCCACTGCGCCGGCGGTGACGGGTATGGCCATGAGGAAGCTGGCGCGGGCAGCGGCGTCGCGACTGAACCCGAGGAACCGGGCGGCGGTCATAGTGATGCCCGAACGCGATGTACCTGGATTCAACGCCAGAACCTGGGCGGCGCCGACCTTCACCGCATCGTCTCGCTGAAACTCGGGAAGCGTGCGCACGCCGGAGCGTCGATCGGCGACGGCGAGCAGAACACCGAACACGATCAACGACACTGCGATCAGGCCGGGCTTACCGAGCTTGTCGTCGATGGTCTTCTCGAACAGCGCGCCGGCGATGGCAGCCGGAATCGACGACAGCACCAGCAGCCAGGCGAGCTTGCCTTCAGGAGTAGCGGGACGTTCCCGACGCACCACCAATCGGATGCCCTCGCGCACGTAGACGACGAGCTCTTTCCAGAAGTAGCCGACAACCGCCACGAGAGTGCCGAGGTGCAGCGCCACGTCGAACGCCTTCTCTATGGCGGTGTTGTCGAAATCGTGCCAGTTGAACAACCACGGGACAAGCAAGAGGTGACCACTGGAGGAGATCGGAAGGAACTCCGAGAGACCCTGCACGAGCCCGAGGATGATGGCGTGGAGAATTGGCACCACGGTTGTCTAGTCGACCGTGGTGCCCGGAAGGATGCGCGCCGACCACGGACGTGCCTCGTCCCAATGATGGCCGACCGTGCGGCCCAGCCGCAGTTTGGCCAGGAAGTCGTTCGGCCCGTCGAAGTCGGGCATCTCTACATAGGCGGCGCCGATTGCGTCGGGCACGTGCGCGTCGCTACCTGCACCCGCCGCCAGGTCGTGCGACGCTGCGGTCGAAGCGGCGCGCTCGTTCAAACTGCGCAGCGAGGTCTTGGCGTTGATCACCTCGATCGCGTCGACGAGCCCCTCGTCGATCAACGCGTCGAGCGCGGCCTCGCTGAGGTTGCGACGCATCGGATCGTATGGGTGCGGGATGTACACGATCCCGCCCTGGCGGCGAATGGCCCGCGCCGCCTCGTCGGGCTGGACGCCGACCGGGATTCGCTCCTCGAGGAACAACCCGATGATCTCACCGGCATGCGTGCGCAACTCTTCGCCGATGATGACCCTGCACGACAGACGATCGAATAGATCTACTGCACCTTTGATCGCGTTGTGGTCGGTGATGCACAAAACGTCGACGCCGGCTTCGGTGACCGCCGCTGCGAGCTCCTCGGGTGTGCTCGTCGAATCACCGCTCCACATGGTGTGGCTGTGCATGTCGACGCGAACCCACCCTGGCGGCAATAGGTCGGCAAGGTGCGGATGACGAGCGACAGCGCGAACGGACGGAGCTGGCACGAGAGGCAACGGTACCCCGTAGGCTCCCCTTGTGCGTTGGACACCACGGCGGCGGCGGTTCATGCTCATCACCGGTGGCTCGGGTTTCCTCGGCCAACATCTCGGGATCGCGTCTGAGGCCGAGGATTGGGAATTGTTTGCGCCGCCGTCGACCATGATCGATGTCCGCAACCGTGAACGGTCGATCGAAGAGATCTGCTCATGGAGACCGACGGCGATCGTGCACCTCGCCTACCGCAAAGGCGATCGACGCACGATCGTGGAAGGCAGTCGCAACATCGCCGAAGCTGCGACCGCCTGCGGAGCGCGCATGGTCCACGTCAGCAGCGACGTGATCTTTCCCGGTCGATCGCAGCCATACCGCGAATACGACACGCCATTCCCCATCACCGACTACGGAGTGATGAAGCTCGAAGCCGAGCGCGCTGTGATCGCGGAGTGCCCGGGTGCTGTGCTCGTTCGCACGTCGCTGCTCTACGGCACGCGCCGCCCGGCACAGATCCAACTCGATGTCGAGCGGGCGATCTCAGGCCAGGTGCCGATGCGATTCTTCACTGACGAATACCGCTGCCCGGCGCACGCCGCCGACGTCGGTGCCGCCCTCAGCGAGCTGGCAGCGCGCCCGGAAACCCGCGGTCCGTTGAACGTCGCCGGTCCCGAGGCCGTCAGTCGTGCCGAGCTGGCGGCAATCTTCGCCACATGGATGGGTTTGGACCCTCGCCTGTTGAACACTGGAACCATGGCCCTGTCGGGAACGATTCGACCGAGCTGCGTCGTGCTCGACACGACGCTGGCGGCTTCATACGGGTTGCAGTGCCGCTCTCTGGCGGAGACGCTGCGCCGGCACCCGGTCGGCTAGGACCCGCTCATTGTCACGTCGCGGATGACCAGGCTGAGCCCAGCTGCGCGCATCGGCAGCCAATCAACGTCATTGCCGACCTCCACGACATCGTGCAGCATGCGCTGCAGCGTCGATGCGATGGTGAACTCGCGGATCGGTCCGCCCACCTGACCGTTGGAGATCGTCAGGCCCGACGCACCAACGGAAAAGTCGCCGCTGATGGCGTTGACACCGGAATGCAGACCCGTGACGGATTGAATCAGCACACCGTCGTCGATGTCGGCGATGAGGGCATTCTGATCGCGCTCGCCCGGCAGCAGTTGGAGGGCCAGGCAACCGACGCCGGGCGTTCCCTTGAAACCACCTCGCACCGCGTTGCCGGTGCTCTTGGTGCCGACGCGGCGCGCGGAATACGACGAGTGGACGAACTTCTGCAGCACGCCCCGTTCGATCAGCACGTTGCGCCGGGCGGCAAGGCCTTCACCGTCGAGGTCGGTCGCCGTGTACGCCTTGGGGTTGGTGGGGTCATCGACGAGGGTGACGATGGAGTTGGCCACACCTTCACCGAGCCGGTCCTTGAACAAGCTGCGACCCTTGGCCACGCTCTCGCCGTTGAGTGTGCTCGAGATGACGCCGAGGAGGCTGGCCGTGACAAACGGATCGAGCACCACCGTGGTGCGCTTGGTCGAAGGCTTGGTCGCGCCGAGCAACCGCGTTGCCCGGTCGCTGGCTTCTTTCGCAGCCTTGGCCAAATCGAACTCGAGGGGTGACCGGCCGACACTGAACCCGAACCCGGTCTGGGTCTCGTCGCCCTCATCAGCCATGGTGCTGACAACGACGTAACAACCGTTCTCTCGCCCGGTTCGTCGGATGCCGGTCGTGGTGGCAACCGCGGACTCGGAGGCAACATCGGCATAGTTGGCATCGTCGACGCGGATCCTGGTATCAGTGGCAAGTGTCAGCCGTTCCAGCTCTTTGGCGAGCGCGATCTTGTCGTCCGTCGCGTAGCCGGCGAGGACATCGCTCCACAGTTCTTGTTCGATGACATCGACACCATCGGGCTCGGCGAGCCCGGCCCACTCGTCGGGAGTTCCGAACTGCACGTTGTCGCGCGCTTCGGCCAGCACCTCTGCCACGGCCATGTCATCCAGGACTCCGGCGTAGGCAAAGCCGGTTCGGCCGTCGCGTATGACGCGGATGCCCACGCCTTCTGTCTGGGCGGCGACGAAATGCTCCACCTCGCCCTCGTAGATCCGAACGTCGGTCTCGGCGTCGCGCGACACGAATGCCTCGATCTGCTCGCCCGGTTGAGCCATCGACACAACTCGGTCGGCGATCGCCTGCAGCTCGGCAACCCCAGTCATGCCGCAGTACTCCGGATGCTCGTGTGGCACGTCATGCTGCCGTGCCACCGATCGTGAGGGCCTTGACTCGAAGGGTTGGCTGGCCGTCGCCCACCGGCACGCCCTGGCCATCCTTGCCACACGTTCCCGGATTCCCCATCGCGAAGTCGTTACCCAAGAGATCGATGTCGCGGAGCACCTGCGGACCGTTGCCCAACAAGTTGCCGTCGCGCAACGGCTCGGTGATCTCACCATCTTCGATCAGGTAGGCCTCGGTCATGCCGAAGACGAAGTCGCCCGTGGCGGTGTTGACCTGACCACCCCCGAGTTGGGTGATGTAGACGCCGTGGTCCGTGCCGCGCAAGATGTCGTCGGGATCTTCGTTGCCGTTGAGGACAAACGTGTTGGTCATGCGCACCATCGGCAGGTGCATGTAGCTCTGGCGCCGACCATTGCCAGATTGCTTGCGGCCCTCGTTGCGAGCCCGAAGGTAATCCCACATGTAGTCCGTGAGCACACCGTTCTCGATCAGCACGTTGTATTGGCTGGGATGCCCCTCGTCGTCGATGCCGATCGCACCCCACTCCCCGCTCATCGTTCCGTCGTCGACAAGCGTTACGAGGGGCGAGGCGACGAGCTCGCCGGTCTTGCCGCGGAACACGCTGCCACCCTTGGCGATGAGGTCAGCCTCGAG
>JANMMQ010000351.1:0-6999 GCA_031373465.1 Ilumatobacteraceae bacterium
AGTGTTCACGTCAATCGTGGCTGCCTCTTTCGAGACCAATGGCAGGATCACGTTGTTGGGCACGACCGACTTGTCGTCCTCCAACACGGTCAGAGTGGCCACTCCGAGAGCCGGATCGGCAGCGCGACCGACACCGCAGTCGGCGGTACCGGCTGTGACGGCAGCGACGACCTTGTCGATCGGTGTGGTCACGATCGACCTGAACTCGATCTGGTACGTGTCCTTCAGTGCAGCGGCGCCGAGCGGTGTCGACGTGTCGAAACCGTCTGGGGCAGCCAAGATCGCGAGGCCGGTCTTTGTGCCCAAATCCGTCAACGAGGCAATCGTGTTGGTGTCAGTGAACGTCTTGGCGCAGAAGACGACGTCCTTGTCTTCAGCCGTCGAGGCTGCCCCGATCGTGAGGTTGGCCGGCAACGACTTTTCGATCGCAGAGGTTTGCAACCCGGTGGTCGTGGGCTGAATCGTCGGAGCGGTGCCTGGTGTAGTCGTGTCCGGCGACGACAGAAGGGTCAGCAGGGCCCCGGTTGTCATTCCGGTCAACTGCACTTCGCCGGAGGCCATTGCGGTCATCAGCTCGCCATTTGTTGCGAAGGGCTTCTTGCGGGCCACCCGGAAGTCAGCCTTCTCCAGCGCCTGCCCATAGATCTCGGCCACCGTCTCGCTGACGGGATCGGTCGTGGAGCTGATGGTGATCTTCGGCTTCAGGGCAATGGTGTCGCTGCTGGCATTGGAACCGCCGCATGCAGCCAGCGCTACTGCGCCTACTACTGCCAGCTTCAGGGTCGTCGAGGCACGCACGACGCAAGATCGTATTCGCTCATCACCCAATTCCGCCGTGCACCAGCCCCAACGCGAACCGAGTGTTTCCGTCTCTACAAACCTCGAACGAGTGTTTCCCGCCCACCCGGGTGGGCCGCAGACACTCGTTTGCACGGAAACACTCGGTCAGGGTCTGGACGTGGGGCGGCGCAGTTCAGTCGTCGGCGGAGAACTTCGGGCGCATCGGCAACGACGTGCGCCACTGGCCGTCGTAGTCGCGCAGGGCCGCGGCGACTGCAGGCGCAGTCGGTACCAACCCGATCTCGCCCACACCCTTGATCCCGTACGGCGACTTCGGCTGGGGAACCTCGACGAGATGCACCTCGATCGGCGGTACATCCTTGGCGCGCAAGATCCCGAGCGAACGAAGGGTCATGTTGGTGGGGAACCCGGTCGCGTCGGAGGGGAAGTCCTCGGTCAATGCATACCCGAGACCCATGTGCACACTGCCTTCGATCTGCCCTTCACACAGCACGGGGTTGACCGCCTTGCCCACATCGTGAATCGCCACGACGCGTTCGATGTCTCCGCTGTCGCGGTCGATCACGACGAGTTGCGTCGCATAACCGAACGCGGAGTGGATGGTGGGGTTCGGATGATCCGGGTCGCCGAGGTGGTGTGTCCAATCGACGAGATGCTCACCCTCGTAGTCGACATCCGGTTGGCATCCGTCGGCCAGCGCGGCGACACAGGCGTTGCGAACGGAACCAGCAGCCATGAGCGTGCCGCGAGATCCGGTGGTCTGGCCGAAGCCGAGTTCGCGGGTCGTATCGACGATCACCTCGATCCGGTTCGGATCGATTCCCAGTTCCTGCGCGGCCACCTGCAACGCCACGGTGTGCACGCCTTGACCCATCTCGGTCCAGCCATGGCGAACCTCGACGACACCGTCGCTGCGGAACCGTACGACTGCGCGACAGAGCTCGCGAAATCCGTTGCCGAGACCGGAGTTCTTCAATCCGAGACCCAGCCCGATGGCCTTGCCCGCAGTGCGAGCCGCGTCGTAGTGCGACTTGATGGCGTCGAGGCAGACCTCTGCACCTGCACACCCGTCGTCCATGATCTGTCCGGGGCCCCAGACCTCACCGGGATGGATCACGTTGCGCTTGCGCATCTCCCACCCATCGATGCCGACCATCTCGGCCAGACGGTCGATGACACCTTCCATCGCGAACTGTGCCTGGTTTGCACCGAACCCACGGAACGCACCACCGATCGGGTTGTTGGTGCGGGCCGCAACTGTGCGCACATCGATCGCCGGAACGTGATACGGCCCGCTGGAATGGCCGGCCGCACGTTCGAGCACCTTCATGCCGACGCTGGCGTATGCACCGCTGTCGCCGACACCGCGCACGCGCAGCGCCGTGAGATGACCATCGGCGTCGCAGCCGGCCCAGTACTCGAGGCGAATGGGGTGACGCTTGGCGTGGATGAACAGGCTCTCCTCGCGAGACAGCGTGCACTTCACTGGTCTATCGAGCAGCCAGGCGGCCAGTGATGTCTGCGCCTGGTTGCTCATGTCTTCCTTGCCACCGAACGCACCGCCGTTCGACACCAATGTCACGGTGACCTGATCGTTGCCGACTGCCAGCATGCGGGCGATGTCGTTGCGGTCGTCCCACACACCTTGCCCACCCGAGTACACCTGCAGATGGCGCGCCCCATCGACCGTCGACGGCACCGCCAACGTGCTCTCCGGTTCGAGGAACGCATGCTCGATGCGCTGCGTCTCGAACACCTCGTGCATCGAGTGGGCGGCCTTCGCCAGTCCAGCGTCGACATCGCCTCGCGCGTACTCGCTGACGCTGAGGATGTTGTCCTTCGTACCCCACACTGCGATCGGTGCACCGTCGGCGATGGCTGCCTCGGGATCCGTGACGGGCACCTGTACGTCGTAGCCAACTTGCACCAGCGCAACGGCATCGCGGGCGTGCTGCCGGGTTTCGGCCACCACAATCGCCAGCACATCGCCCGCATAGCTGGTGCGACCACCAACGGGGATCATCACCGGCCAGTCCTTGTAGATGATCCCCATCATCAACTCGCCGGGGATGTCGGCACCGGTGAACACGGCAACGACACCCGGCGCGCTTGCTGCCGCTTCGGTGTCGATCGAGGTGATGTCGGCGCGGGTGTGCGCGGCGAGGTGCAGCGCTGCATGCAGCATGCCCGGCACGCGCATGTCGTCGATGTAGTCACGGTCGCCGAGCGTCAGTTCGCCGGCCTCGTACTTCGCTCCTGCGCCACCGACCGTCGCTGCCAGCGCCGGCTCGAACTGCTTGCCCTTGGCGACGGCATCGATGGCTTCGAGGATCTTGACGTATCCCGTGCAACGACAAAGGTGGGCACCGAGGTGACGGGCCATGTCGCTCGGCTGCAGGTCCGCGCCCTTCTTGTCGATCTGGGCCTTGGCTCGCATCACGATCCCCGGGATGCAGAAGCCGCACTGCAACCCACCGCAGGCCGCAAACGCGTTGGCGAATGCCGTGCGCTCAGCCGGAGCGACACCCTCGAGCGTGGTGACCGCCTTGCCGGCCGTCTTCGCGAGTGACTGCTGACAGCTGACGATCGCCTTGCCGTCGACGTGCACGGTGCAACATCCGCATTGGCCAGAAGGTGAACAACCATCTTTCGGTGAGGTGATGTCGAGCTCGTCGCGCAGCGCGGCCAGAAGGTGGGGGTGGTCGTCGCGGACGGTCACCGCCGTACCGTTCAGTTGGAATTCGACACCCATGGTTTACATTTTGTCAAAGTCGGGCCCGGTTTGAAAGCACACCGTGTTTCTGCAGCGTGAATTCGGTGAGATCGACCGCCAGTTGGATCAGTTCGACAGTGCCGTCGGCCACGAGCCAGGCCAGCCCAGGCCGTGCCGCGATGGGCAGGCGCCGCGGCAAGATGGCGCCCAGCAGATCCCCATCGAGATCGGTCGATGCGGCCGTGACGATGCCGAGCCTGCTGCGGCGCACCACACCCGTCCAGTGCCCGTAGCTCTGCCGAAGAGAATCGGGTTTGCCGGTAGCGACGATCAGCAGACCCGGCCGGCGCGACGCAGCGAGCTTGGCGAAGGCGCCGTTCACGTCATCGACGAGCTCCGAGTCGTCGATCGCGATCAGCACCCGACCGTCGGCGGGGACATCGTCGAGGATCTCCTCGAGCGAGCGATAGCGGTTCTGTTCGCCCAGCACCGTGCGGCGCGGGGCGACGACGCGCCACCAACCCTCCGGATGGACGCCGAGCCAGGCCTGGACGATGCGTTGGAGCGCCGTGCTCCTCCCGGATCGCGGAGGTCCGACGATCAGCACGTGCTCGCCGTCAGGCACATCGAGGTTGCAGACGCGTCGGTCACCGAACGTCACGCCGATCGGCAGCAGCGAATCGTCACCGCCCGGCTCACCGGGTGATAGGTCGGTTGCGTGCAGAATCGGCGGAAGGCAGTCGACGGCCATCGGAATCGAACCGTCGACGCATGACGGCAGCGTCAATTGGCCGACCATCAGTTGCGCCTCGAGCCCGGTCGATGCCACGAAGACCCGTCCCGGTTGAGGACCCGGTACATCGGCCGGCGAAACCCCGAGTCCTACCGCATCGAGTGGGTCGAGGAGGTGAAAGACCCAACGTTGCGCGCAACGACCGAGCACGCTCAACGGGACCGAGCCGACGCGCTCGACACCACACACCATGACGACGTCGTGCGCCGGTCCGAGGGTGAGGATCGTGTCGAGCATCTCGGACTCGACCGCTGTCTCGAAATCGTCGAGCGCAACCCGCAGCGCGTCGAGCCCGTCCACAAGAACGAGGATCGGGTACGAACGCGAAGACGGCTGGCCCGCTCGACGGCGAACCTCATCCGCCAACCTGTGGATCAACCTGATCAGCCGCTCGCGTTCATGAGCTCGCACCACGGCACCGCACCAGGCTGATCGCTCGAGGGTGGCCCACGCTTCATCGCCGCGTGCGTCAATCACGTAGATGTGTGATCCGCTGGCGTCCGTCGCGGCGACCGTGCCGAGCAGGACAAGTGTCGAGGTCACCCCGCTGCCAAAGGCTCCGAACAGCAACAGATGACCATCGCCTCGATTCCAGCGCAGCTCAGACACGCGTTGCCCATCCGGGTCGTCGACGATGCCGACGACTCCTCGAGCGACGGCAGCCGCGTCGACCGGCAAGCAACTTGGCAACGGCGCCGGCCACGGCGTCGCCGGTTGTCGCGCTCCGACGAGGGTGCACGCATCACAAACGGCGTCAACCAGGAGATCGAGTTCTGTGCCACCGTCGGCCACCGGGATGGTGCAGCGCGCTGTCTGAAAGGTCAAGACCTCGTCGGGCCCGAGGCGCATCACGGCACGTCCCGCGAGACCGCGTGGGATAGCCGCAGGCGCGCTGTCGCCGACCACGTCGATCGCGTCGGCAGCGTCGTGCAGACGCAGCGCCAGCCGAAGGTTCGTGTTGGCTCGGATGTCGTCGCTGATGACGCCACTCGGTCGCTGCGTCGCCAGGATCAGATGCACGCCAAGGCTCCGGCCCCGCTGGGCGACACCGACAAGTGCATGCAGGAAGTCGGGCTGCTCGCTGACCAACGACGCGAACTCGTCGATCACTACCACCAGGCGGGGCAACACCTCGTTCGGTTCCGATCGACGGTACGCGGCGAGGTCGGCGGCGCCTGCGCCTCTCAGCAACAGTTCACGGCGGCGCAGTTCGGCATGAAGGGAGCGCAAGGCACGATTGGCAAGATGCTCGTCGAGGTCTGTCACCACGCCGACGACATGCGGCAACCGTGCGCAGGCATCGAACGTCGAGCCTCCCTTGTAATCGATGAGCACGAAGGTGAGGTGATCGGGGCTGGACCGCACCGCCAACCCGGCGACCAGGGTTCGCAACAGTTCGCTCTTGCCGGCCCCGGTGGTACCGGCCATCAACGCGTGCGGCCCGTCCCGGTCGAGGTCGATGTCGACTACCCCGTCGCCTGCTACGCCGATCACCGTGCGCGGTGGCGGGTCGAGGCCCGAGGAGACCCACGACGCAGCGATCGCCGCGGGCTCGTACGACGCCAGCAGTGAGAGGAAGCTGACTTCTTGCGGGATCCCGACGGCACCGCCCAGAAGGTCTTCGGGGTCGATCAAGCCACTGAGGCAGCTGACCAACCTCATGCCACTGCGCTCGCTGATGCCGAAGCAACGCGCCTGAACGGGCAACGAGGCAAGCGCGGCATCGGGGTGCCACCTCGCGTTGATAGGCCCGCACAGATCGAGCAGTGACGTGCACACATGCGGGATCCCGTCATCGGTCTCGACGAGCACGATCAGCGCGGTCGAGCGATCTCCGACCACGACCCTCCGCAATGGGCTCGTCCGCGCTGCCAGAAGCTCCGGCACGTCTGTGGCTATCACCAAATGAGGGTGCGGGGCCAGGTCGAATCCGGCGACGGTCTCCAACAGCTCGCCCTCACCGATCACTGCCGCGAGACCCGCAGGGGTCGTGGCGTGGGGCAGGTGCTCGAGCCAGCGCCAGCGGGCCGGTTCCGTCGTCACCACGATCACGCGCACGTCTGCGGGACCGCAGTTGGCCGCGAGTTGCAACAGCATCGAGCGGATCACCGATCTCGCCCGATCGATGTCTCCGCGAATCGCCAGACGACAGGTAGAACCGACGTCGGCGAGCAGTGGAAGATCGACGAGATTGACCATCGAGCCCAGGTTTCCAGTCGCCCTATTGGAGGCAGGGTCGACGAGTCGCGGTGTCCAGGCCACGTTCCCCAACCCGACAGAGACCTCGAGCGCGTCGGGATGTGTAGTTCGCCGCGACCACAGCTCGGAGGTCAGGCCCTCGATCGCCCTGCGCGCGGTGGTGGGGGTTGAATCGTTGGCGAGGTGGTGGGCAATGAACCCGGTGCGTTGCGATTCGACCGCCGCTTCGAAGGTGGACGTTGCCTCCTGTCGAGCCTGGGCATCACGTCGCCGCCAATGGAGAACGTTGATCCTTTGGCCTCCCCACGTGCCGAACGCGACGAACGCACCGATCACACCGAATACCAGGAACATCGGCTGGTGCAGCAGCACTGCGACCAGCCCTGAGCCGGCCAGCGCCAGGAGCGCCGGGAGCAGGCCGCCGCTCGTCTGACCGCTGACCGACAGCTGTGCCGGCTGGGTCAGCGGCTCGGGATCCAACGTTGCCGCCGAG
>JANMMQ010000363.1:0-19816 GCA_031373465.1 Ilumatobacteraceae bacterium
TCCGGCCGGAGCGCGTGGAGCCATGTCGCACTCGGCCGCTCTCGCAACCGCGGACGACGTCGCCGAACTCGTCCTGTCGCGCGCCGGGGTCACACGCGTCGACACGCTGGAGGAGCTCTTCGACACCACCCAGGCGTTCGCAAGTCAGCCGGCCCCCAACGGCCGCCGCGTCGCAATCGTCGGCAACGCCGGAGGCCCGGCCATATTGGCCGCCGACGCAGCAATCGCCCGCGGGCTGCTGGTTCCCGAGCTCAGCAGCGAAACCCAGGCCAGGCTCGCAGCGATCCTTCCAGCGGCAGCCGCGTTGGGCAACCCGGTCGACATCGTCGCCTCAGGCTCGCCCACCGCGTTCGAACAAGCTCTCCGCATCGTGCTCGAAGATGACGAGATCGATGCTGTTCTCGCCGTCTACGTGCCGCCGCTGCCTGACCGCGATCGGTCGATGCTCGACGCCATCGCCAGCGCAGCAGCCGCACATCCCGACAAGACCATGCTGGCCACCGTGCTGGCCGGGAACGAAACAGTTCAACTCGGAGCCGTGAAAGTACCGACGTACCGATTCCCGGAATCCGCCATTCGGGCACTCGCGCACATGGCCGGTCGCTCCGAGTGGTTGCGGGCGAGCGACACCGCGATCACCGAGCAGCTGATCGACGCGACCGAGATCCGCAAGGTGGTGCGCGACTTCCTGCGCGATGTTCCAGAAGGCGGCTGGCTCGACATGGCATCCGCGTTGAGGCTCGCAACTGCTGCCGCGCTGGCACTGGTCGACACCAGGATCGTCACGGACCTCGATGGGGCCGCCAGCGCCGCCGACGAGCTCGGATATCCAGTGGCCCTGAAGGCAGCGGGAACTTCGATCGTTCACAAGACCGACCTCGGTGCCGTGATGCTCTTCCTCGAGGACCGACAGGCGGTTGTGCAAGCTGGCAGTGCGATGCGAGACCGGCTGGGCGGCCAGGTTCAGGGCTACGTCGTTCAGCGGATGGCACCCTCAGGTATCGAGCTGCTGGCTGGAGTTGCCACCGACCCGGCATTCGGCCCGCTCGTCATATTCGGCGCCGGCGGTACGGCGGCCGAACTGCTGAAGGACCGCATCGTGCGGCCGGCTCCTTTGAACACGGCTGATGCCGGCCAGATGGTCCGTGGCCTGCGCATCTCTCCGCTACTGGACGGCTACCGGGGCACGCCGGTCATCGATCACGCCCCACTCGAGGACCTGCTCGTTCGCCTCGGCCAGCTGGCGGAGGCAATTCCGGAGATCGTCGAGATCGACCTCAATCCCGTCATCGTCACGTCGCAGCGGCTCCACGTTGTTGATCTACGCATCCGCGTGATGCCCGCGATTCCCCATCCTGAGCTCTCGGTGCGAAGGTTGCGATAGACATCTCCTCGAAAGTGAAGATGCGACCTGGGTGCAGAAAGGATTTGTCATGAGTGAGTCGACCGTAGGAGCCCTGACGCGCTACGCCGGCCGGGCGTTGTCGTGTCTCGACCTGACAAGCCTCAACCTCGACGACACGCCCGAACGAATCGATGCCCTCTGCGACCGCGCGCTCTCGCCCGCGCCTGGCATCGACATTCATCCCGCCGCGGTGTGCATCTATCCGCGATTCGTCGCCCAGGCCAAGGTGCGATTGCGGGGCCGCGACATCCATGTCGCGGCTGTCGCCAACTTTCCCTTGGGTACAGCACCCGTCGACGAGGTTGTGAGAGAAGTCGAGCAGGCATTGGCGGACGGCGCCGACGAGATCGACGTCGTCTTCGCCTTCCGCGCGTACCTCGCGGGCGACGAGACGACGCCAGCCGAGTTGATTCGACGCGTCGGCATGACCTGTCACGACGGGCCGCGGCGGGCCACGCTAAAAGTCATTCTGGAGACGGGCGTGTTGCACGACCCTTCGACGATCAAGGCGGCGGCGGTGATCGCCGCAGTGAATGGCGCCGACTTCCTGAAGACGTCGACCGGCAAGCTCGAACCCGCTGCCACCCCACAGGCTGCTTCCGCGCTGCTCGATGTCATCGTGGCTGCTCGGGAGTCGGGGCAACGCATTGGGCTCAAAGTTGCGGGCGGCGTGAAGACGGTGGCCGACGCCGCCGGCTACCTCGACCTCGCCGACCAACGTCTGCAGCCCGACGGTGCCGAGCCGAAGAACTTCCGCTTCGGCGCCAGCGGTTTGCTCAACGACATCGTCGCTGTGTTGGGCAGTTCGCACGAGATGCAACTGTCGACGGACTACTAGTGGGATCGAACTCGCCCTCGTTCCTACCGCAAGAGATCATTCGTGCCAAGCGCAACGGACTGCGGTTGACCGACTCACAGATCCAGCAGTTCGTTTCCGGGTTGACCGACGGCAGCATCGGCGATGCACAGGCAGGTGCTTTCGCGATGGCTGTGTACTTTCGCGGGATGGACATCGACGAGCGAGTCGCGCTGACCAGCGCGATGTCGAGATCAGGCACCACCATGCACTGGAATCGCGACGAGTTGCACGGACCCGTGGTCGACAAGCATTCGACAGGCGGGGTCGGCGACAAGGTCAGCCTGATGCTCGCCCCACTCGTGGCGGCTTGCGGGGCCCACGTCCCGATGATCTCCGGACGTGGCCTCGGCCACACGGGCGGCACCTTCGACAAGATGGAGAGCATCTCGGGATATCGCACGCGACCCGACAACGACCTGTTTCACGAGGTTGTCATCGAGGTCGGCTGCGCGATCATCGGCCAGACCTCCGACCTCGCCCCCGCCGACGGACGGCTGTACGCCATACGCGATGTCACGGCCAGCGTTGAGTCGATAGATCTGATCACCGCCTCGATCCTGGCGAAGAAGCTCGCCGCGGGCCTCGATGCACTGGTCATGGACGTCACCTTCGGCAATGGCGCATTCATGAGCGAGCTCTCCCAGGCCGACGAGCTGGCACACAGCATCGTCTCGGTCGCGCGCGGCGCCGGGTTGATGACCAACGCGTTGCTCACCGACATGAACCAGGTCCTCGGACACACCGCCGGAAATGCGCTGGAGGTACGCGAGTCGATTGACTGGCTGGTCGGTTCCAGCGACGACAAGCGGCTCACCGAGGTGGTGCTGGCATTGGGAGCGGAGATGCTCGTACTCGGTGGGTTGGCCACCGACATCGAGTCCGCGACCGCCCGTCTGGTGGCGGCACGGAGCGACGGCAGCGCCGCGGAGCGCTTCCAATCGATGGTCACGGCATTGGGCGGACCAGCGGATCTCGTCGAAGATCCGGAGGCGCACCTCCAATCGGCGGCCACAACCAAGCAGATCCAACCCAGTCGGGATGGATACGTCCAATCGGTCGATACCCGGGCGGTTGGGCTGGCGGTCGTGACCTTGGGTGGTGGGCGCCGGCGCGTGGAGGACGACATCGACCACTCTGTCGGGCTCAGCGAGATTGCGGGTATTGGCCAGTACGTCGATCGCGACCACCCATTGGCCGTCGTGCATGCACAAAACGATTCCGACGCTGAGATCGCGTCGAAAGAGGTGATCGCGGCTTACTCCATCGGAGAACAGCCCCCGGCACACGCCGGCTCCGTAGTTGCTGGGAGAATCGCCGGCCAGGGCCTTCCAGATCCACAAGGCCCACAGCAAAGTGCCGAAAGCCCCTAACATCGCCAGCCAGACGGTGCGACGCTGGGAAACTGAGAGGAGCGTCATGGATCGTCATGTATTTCACGACCGCCGATCTGCAGGCGCGCTCCTTGGCGTCGAAGTTGCAAAGCTCACACTCGAGGATCCGATCGTGCTCGGTCTGCCCCGCGGGGGCGTGCCGGTGGCAGCCATGGTTGCCAAAGCCATCGGGGCGCCGCTCGATGTCATCGTCGTGCGCAAGCTCGGTGTTCCCGACCAACCGGAACTGGCAATGGGCGCAATCGGCGAGAACGACATCGTAATCGTCAACGAGGCGATCATCCACGCGACGAGCGTCACCGACGAGGAGCTCGCCGAGGTCCAACGCCGTGAGCGTGCAACGCTGGATCGAACCCTGAGCTCGCTTCACCCTTCACGCCCCAACCAAGCGTTGGCCTATCGCTCGGCCGTCATCGTCGACGACGGCATCGCTACCGGCGCGACGATCCGCGCCGCGATCGGCGTTGCGCGCGCTCAGGGAGTGAAGCAAGTCGTTGTAGCGACACCCGTGGCACCGGTCGAGGTCATCGAGATCTTGGCCGATGATGCCGACATCGTCGTATGTCTCGCTCGACCCAATCCGTTCGGTTCGGTCGGTCGCTGGTATCGCAACTTCGAGGCGGTCAGCGACACCGAGGTCGTCGACTCTCTGGTCGAAGCCAACTCTGCGGGCGCATCATGACGTTCGCCCCTGAGGCGCTGCTCGCGACAGTCCTCGATTTCACGACCGACGCCGTGCTGGTCTCGAACGGCAACGGCGTGATGGTCTACGTCAACAACCCGCTGGTCGACCTCTTCGGCTATCGCGCGCCTGATCTCGTAGGCCGGCCTGTCGAGGTCCTGTTGGCCGAGAGCCTCGGCGAGCAGCACAACGACTGCATCACGAAGTACCTCATGGATCCGACGCCCGAGCCGATGACCACCGACGATCTCGACATCGAAGGTCTGCGAGCGGATGGCTCGCGGTTCCCGATCGATGTGCAGTTGAATTCGCTGCGTGGATCAGCACTCGTCGTGGGGACCATCCGCGACGCGACCGCGCATCGACTCTCCATTGTCGACAACGCGATAGCCAGGATGGAACTCGCCAATGCGCGCAGAAGGATCGAGCAACTGCAGGAGTCGCTCGATCTGGTCATCCAACGACTGTTTGCGCTCGGCACATCCATCGTCGCCAGCGCCACCAACGAGGATGTGCTGGCGCAGAGGATGGAAGGCGCCGTGCAGGGCATCGACGACGTGATCGAGGCCGTTCACCTGCAACGTCAGCCCAAGACACCGATCTGAGATCTGCGAACAAGACGACGGCAGGGACCTTCGACCTTGGTAATCGTCCGATGTCTGTGGTCCCATAGACAGATGGATGTCGAGCCGAAGAAGATCACCGTGTTCCTCCTCGATGATCACGAGCTCGTGCGCGAAGGAGTGCGGCAGCTCCTCGAAGCAGACGGCACGATAGAGGTGGTCGGCGAAGCCGGGACCTGTGCCGACGCCGTTGCCCGCATTCGTGCAACCCGACCTCAGGTTGCGGTGCTCGACGTGCAGCTTCCCGACGGGAGCGGTGTCGAGATCTGCCGCGACGTCCGCAGCATCGATCCCGATCTCGCCTGTCTGATGCTGACGTCGTTCTCGGACGAAGAAGCCCTCCTTCAGTCCGTGGTCGCGGGAGCGGCGGGTTACGTGCTCAAGCAGATCCGCGGTAACGATCTGGTCTCTGCCGTGCATCGGGTCGCTCGGGGCGAAACCCTGATCTCGCCCGAGGTGACGGGGCAGCTGCTCGACCGGCTGCGCAACCCAGCTCACGGTGAGGACCCTCGGCTGGCCTCGCTCAGCGAGCTCGAGCGGACCATTCTAGACCTTGTTGTCGAAGGTCTGACCAACCGACAGATCGCAGTCAAGGTCAACCGAGCGGAGAAGACGGTGAAGAACTACATGTCGTCCATCCTGATGAAGCTCGGGATGCGACGACGGACGGAAGCTGCCGTCTTCGCGGTGCGGGCTCAGTCGGACCAGTGACCAGCCAGCCGCATCGACGACCTCATCTGCGGCCTCATCGCGGCACGACCCAGCGAACCTGAGTGCCTCGAGGCTCGCCGGGCAGGAACACCGCCTCGCCGCCCAACCGTGAAGCTCGCTCGCGGATGTTGCGAACGCCCAGTCCGCCGGTGTCAGCGCTGGACGGCGACATGCCCACACCATCGTCGCGGACGACAAGGGTGATGGCTTCCGCTCCGACGTCGAGTGACACTTCGGTTCTCCTGGCCCGAGCATGCTTGGCAACGTTCGTCATCGCCTCGCCGAGAACGGCCAGCAGCTCAGAACCGAGGTCGTTGGGGATGTTGCCGAGAAAGCCGCCGAGCCTCAACGTCGGATGGTGTCCGAGCATCCGCGTCGCCTCGTTGATGCTGGCTCTCAGCGCCGCCTCCAGTCCGCTGTCGAGGCTGGATGGTCTGTGCAGTGTGAAGATGACGCCGCGTATTTCGCGAATTGCCTCATCGATCTCGTCCACGACAGCCGACACCCGGCTCGCGTTGTCGGCGAGGTCGGCGGAGGCCTGAAGGTGGAGCCCAGCGGCGAACAGACGTTGTATGACGCTGTCGTGCAACTCGCGCGCGATCCTGTCGCGATCGTCGAGAACCTCGAGGCGAGTCTTGATCTCTTCGAGTTGCGCCGCAGTCTCGAGCCGATCGGTGACATCGCGGACGGTCGCCACGGTCGCTGCGATCGGCCCGCCCAGAGGACTCAGCGCAATCTCGACCGGGACCTCGTGACCCGAACGATGCAATGCTGTCAGCAACAATCCGGTGCCCAGCGGCCGACCCTTCGGATCGCCCGTGTACCCCTTTCGATGCGACCGGTGAACTTCTCTGAGACGATCGTGGACGAGCGTCTCGATCGATCGGCCATTCAGCTCCTTCGGCGTCCACCCGACGATCTCGGTGCAATGTCGGTTGGTATACAGGATCCGACCATCAGCGTCGACGACCACGACCATCTCGGGGATGCTCTCGAACAGCGCCCAGGTCTTGGCCATCGCGTCACCCATCCCAAGGTCCGATCCGCATCTTCATCCACGGGGCCGAGTTGTGGAAGTTGGCGACGGCACTACCGGGCGGGCAGATGGCGTCGCAGGCGGCCGCGATCTCGGCAGTGATCGACATCTCCATGACCGGCAGCAGGTTCTCGAGCTGCTCGACCGTCCGTGGCCCGATGAGCGGGGCAACGACCGCGGGTTGATGCATCAGCCAGGCGATCGCCAGTAGTGCCGGATCGATGCCGGCTTCACGGGCCACCGCTGCGAACCGGTTGCCGGCCTCGACGGCGCCTTGGCTGACCCGGTCGGCGTAGATCCCGCCGCGCAACGATGCTCGCGACCCGTCGGGCCGGATGTTGTCGTCGGCGTACCGCCCGGCCAGCACGCCCATCGCCAACGGCGACCACGGCAACAGCCCGAGGCCGTACTTCAACGCCATCGGAACCAACTCGTTCTCGACGCGCCGGTCGAGGAGGTTGTACGGCGGCTGTTCGGTCACAAAGGGGATGAGCCCTTTCAGTTCGGCGATCAGCACGCCTTCGAGCACCGTCCACGCAGGTGCTGTGGAGCTGCCGACGTAGCAAACCTTGCCTTGGTGAACCAGATCGGTCATCGCTCCCAGGGTCTCGTCGATCGGCACGTCGAAGTCGGGCCGGTGCAATTGATAGAGATCGATGCGATCCGTTTGCAATCGCCGGAGCGACTGCTCGCAGGCCCGCATGATGTGCAACCGCGAGTTACCACGATCGTTCGGCCCGGGCCCGGTCGGGTAATGCACCTTCGTCGCGATGACGACCTCGTCGCGGCGCCCGCTCTCGGCAAGGACCCGGCCGATCACACGCTCGGATTCGCCGGCTTGGTAGCTGTTCGACGTGTCGATCAGGTTGATGCCGCCATCGAGGGCGCGGATGATCATCCGGCTCGATTCGTCCTCCGGCGTCGGATTCAGGATGTTGTCGGTACCGAGTGCCAGCGGAGCGACCAGCGCGCCGGCGCGACCGAGCCGTCGGAGCTCCACGGTCACCTCGCTCCGTATCCGGCGTCGACGGTAACCATCGAGCCTGTCATGTAGCTGGCGTCGTCGGACGCCAGAAAGCACACGACACGGGCAATCTCATCTGGGTCGGCAAGACGGCCCATCGGCACCGTCGCAGCAATGTTGGCCAACAGCTCATCGGTGACCGCCTCGGCGCGTTCGGACTGCAGCATTGGTGTGTTGACTTCGCCGGGACACACCGCGTTGATGCGGATCCCATCGCCGGCGTGATCCATCGCCAACGCGCGAGTCAGGTTGTGCACCGCACCTTTCGACGCGCAATACGCCGCGACGCCGGCCGAGCCCAGATCACCCCATATCGAACCGAAGTTGACGATGGCCCCTGAGCGACGTTGCTTCATCACACGCAACGCTGCGCGGCACATGAAAAATGTGCCGCTGACGTTGACGCCCATGATTCGCGCCCACTGTTCGTCGGTCGTGTTCTCACCACTGGCCCGCACGATCACGCCGGCGGCGTTGACTACAACGTCAAGCCTGCCGAACCCCTCGACGGTCGCTGCGATTGCGGCATCGCAGAACGCCGAATCGGCGACATCACCGGCCATTGCCATCCCGCCGACCTCCTCCGCGACCGCCCACGCCAGATCCGTGTTGCGATCGACGATGACAACGTTGGCTCCGTCGGCCGCCAAACGGCGCACAGTGGCGGCCCCCATGCCCGAGGCGCCCCCTGTCACGACGGCAACACGCTCCGCGAAGTCCATAGACACAATCTTGACTCATGCCAGATACGCCCGCGCCGATATCTGATTCATGTGGCGGCGCATAGGCGGGTCGGTACTGGCGTTGTCGTGCGTGGGCGCGGTCGCGCTCATGGACTCCGGGCCAACCGCTCACGCGGTCCGGGGACCCAACGTGGTCATCAACGAGCTCATGATCAACCCTCAGCGCGTGTACGACTCACGCGGCGAATGGATCGAGCTGTTCAACGCGGGCGACCAGGCCGCGGACCTCGCCGGGTGGACACTCGGTGACGATGTTCGAGACCAGTTGGTGCTCCCGTCGATGGACATCGCTCCGGGGCAGTACCTGGTGCTGTCACGGTTGAGCGACTCGTTCACCAACGGGGGCGTGTCGCCACGCTTCGTCTACGGCAACGCGATCGTGCTCAACGAGCTCAACGATCGGTTGATCTTGCGTGACCCGGGCTCCACCGAGCGGGACCGCGTCGACTGGAGTGCCGGGTTCACCGTTCCCGACGGCGCCTCGATGTCGCTCAGCGACCCGGCAACGGACAACAGCAAGGGCGAGAACTGGTGCGCGGCCGTATCGGTGATGCGCCGTGGAGATCTCGGCAGTCCCGGCGCACCGAACCGCTGCGAGCCATCCACTCAGCCGTTGGTGATCAGCGAGATCATGCAGAACCCCGGGCTCACCGGTGATCAGCGTGGCGAGTATTTCGAGGTGTACAACCCCAGCGACCAGCCGGTCGACATGACCGGCTACACGGTGAAAGACGACAACTACGACAGCTTCACCGTCACGACTCGCGTGGTCGTCCCCGCCAAGGGATACTCCCTCTTCGCCACCAAGCTCGCAGGCAACGGTGGGCTCCAGCCGGACTACGTGTACGGCAATGGAATGGTCCTGAAGAACGACACCGACGAACTGGCGATCGCCGACCGTGATCTCGTGCAGATCGATCGTGTTCGTTGGGACAACGGCAGGACCTTTCCCGACCCCGACGGTGCATCGATGTCGCTTCGCGACCCGGCGCTCGACAACAGCGTCGGGGCCAACTGGTGCGCGTCGACCATCCCCTGGTCGGTCGGTGACAGCGGTACTCCTGGCTCGGCCTCGTGGTGCTTGGCCTCTGACCAACAACCGATTGTGATCACCGAGGTCATGTTCGACCCCGACTCGCCCAACTTCGTGGCACTAGGTCACAACTCGTTAGGGGCCGAACTAGTATCAGTGGGATGACCTCGTCGCTCGTCGACCTCGGCCCTTCGGATGCGGACATCACCGACCCCGACACCTACGTCACAGGTGTCCCCCACGCCACCTTTCAACGCCTCCGCGACACCGAACCGGTCAGCTGGTGGCCGGAGCACGACGGGGGCAAGGGCTTTTGGGCGATCACTCGCTACGACGATCTGCTGCACGTCAGTCGCAACGTCGACACGTTCTCCAGCGCGCAGGGAATCACTCTCGAAGAGATGGACCTCGACGACTTCGAGGCACGCCGCAACATGCTGGAGTACGACCCGCCGCAGCACACCCGCTATCGCCGCTTGGTTTCCAAACCGTTCAGCAGGCGCGAGGTCTACGCGTACGAAAACGGCATCCGTCTGCTGGCCCGCACGGTGGTCGACGAGGCACTCGGATCGGGCAGCAAATTTGATTTCGTCGAACGCATCGCCAAGCAGCTACCGATGCGCATGCTGGGAACGTTGTTGGGCGTCCCCGAGCACGACGGCGGTTGGCTGGTCGAACACGGCGACGCGCTGCTCGGGAACTTCGATCCAGAGTTCACGGAACATCCACTGGGCTTGACCGACACCGAAGAGTTCAAGTCGATCCCCTTCCGGTCTCCCGCCGCGCTCGAGCTGTACCGATATGCCGAGCGACAGGCCGAACAACGACGGGCACAACCGACCGACGACGTCATCAGCGACATCCTCGCCCCCACGATCGATGGCGACCGGTTGACAGAGCGCGAGTTCAAGAACTTCTTCGTCCTCCTCGTCAGCGCCGGCAACGACACCACGCGCTACACGATGGCAGCCGGCATGAAGGCCCTGATCGAGAGACCCGACCAGCTCTCCGAGCTGCGCGACTCCGTGATCGCCGGCGATACGGCTCTGATGGACTCGGCCGTCGAGGAGATCTTGCGCTGGGGCACCGTCACCATGCACTTCCGGCGGACAGCGACAGTCGACACGGTGTTGCACGAGCAACAGATCAAACGCGATGACAAGGTCGTGATCTGGTTCAACTCGGCCGACTTCGACGATCGGCAGTTCCCGGACCCGTACACATTCGACATCCGTCGTAGCCCCAACGACCACGTCGCATTCGGCCGGATGAGTCCACACCTGTGCCTCGGTGCTCAACTTGCACGAATGGAGTTGAAGGTGCTCTTCGAAGAACTGCTGCCGAAGATCAGTGATGCTCGTTCGAACGGCGCTGTCGAGCGGCTGCGGTCCAACTTCATCAGCGGCATCAAGCGATTGCCGATCTCGGTGAGCGCGGTATGAGTCGCCGACCGTTGATCGGGCTTTCCGGCCGGCGGTGGCCCGTCGAGCGCGTACCTCACCTGCCGCAGGGCGCGTTGCACGGCGAAGAGGTGGACCTGCACCTCAGCGAGTATCCGAAGGGGATCGCAGCAGTCGGCGGATTGCCCGTACAACTGACCCGCGATGCCGACCCCGCGGACATGATCGATCGGCTCGACGGTCTGGTCATGACCGGCGGCGCCGATCCCGATCCGTCGCTGTATGGCGAGGACCCGCATCCCGAGCTCGGCGAAGTCGAGCCCGGCCGGGATGAGTGGGAGCTCGGCCTGATCCGCGCTGCGCTCAAACGACGGCTTCCAATGCTGTGCGTGTGTCGTGGAGCCCAACTGCTGAACATCGCCCTCGGTGGAACGCTGGTGCAGCACCTCGACGAGTCCGATACGCACGCCTTGTGGACGACGTCTCGAACCGACCGCTGCCATGTCGTCCAAGTCTCCGCCGGCAGCCGGCTGGCATCGCTGTACGGCGACAGCGTGGCGACGAACAGCCTGCATCACCAGGCGGTGGGCCGGCCCGGTCGCGACGTGCTGGTGACCGGCATCGCCGAGGACGGTGTGATCGAGGGATTCGAGATCGAGGATCGACCCGAGGTCCTGGCCGTGCAGTGGCACCCGGAGATGCTTCTCGAACAACCCGACCCAGCCTTCGCCTGGCTGGTCGAGCAGGCCCGCACCTTCGCCGCCAATCCGTAAACGAGTGTTTGCCGCGCCCCCGGGGTGGCCGGAAGCACTCGTTCGGCTCAGAGGTCGATGGCTTCGATCGTCCGCAGGATGGTCCGTAGGAAGCGAGCCAGGTCGTGTTGCTCGGACTCGGTGAGGGCTTGGGTCACCAGCGACTCGTGCCGGTTGAAGGCGGGCATCACATCGCCGACGACGGTGCGACCGCGCGCAGTCAGGGACACCAAGATCCGCCGTCCATCGGCGCGATCACCCTTGCGCCGCAGGAGCCTGCGCCCCTCCAGCGTCTTCATCACACCGGTCAACGTGGCCGCGGTCACCCCCGCCTCTGCCGCCAGGGATCGTGCGTCCATGTCGCCCCACACCCGCAACACGAACAGCGTCGTGAACGCGCTCCACGACAACTCGTGCTGGGCGAGCACGCCGCTCTCCATGTGATTGCGAACCGCAGTAGCCGCCCGGAATATGTTGGAGACGGCGGCGAGCGATCGAAGGTCCAGATCCAGGTCACTGAACGCCGCGCCGACATCTCGTTCGGCCCGGACCAGATCCCGGTCGTCGTCGCTGGCGAACAGAAGTGGCATCAGCCGGCCTTCATCAACGCCAGTTCAGCCGCAATCATCCCGCGAACGCGATCGCGAAGTATGGAGACATCCTCGAGGGTCATCCCTGTGGTCTCGACCGGCTCGAGCACACGGACTTCGGCATCGGTGATGCCAAATCGCCAGTCGCCCTTCTGCAGAGCTGGAAACGTGCCGTCGAGGGCGAGAGGAATGATCGGCGTCCCGGTCTCGATGGCCAGCCGAAACGCACCATCCTTGAACGTTCTCAGCTCGCCGTCTTCGCTACGGGTTCCCTCGGGAAAGATCATCACGCTGACCCGCTTCGACAGGCGGTCCTTGCAGGAGTCCATGGCGGCCACGATGGAGTCGCGCTTGCCTCGAATGAGCTTGATGTCGCCGGCCATCCGCATCAGCCATCCGACCAATGGGTACTTGAAGAAATCCTCTTTCGAGAGCCACTTCATCTCCCAGGGCAGATGGGAGATCAGCAAGATGTCGACGAAGCTCTGGTGGTTGGCCACGACGATGTACGGGCGACGGGGGTCGTCGATCTTGACGCCCGACGTGCGGAACCGCCACAACGGATTGAGCCATTGATGCACGACCGTGAGCTTGCGAAAGAGGAATCCGGCGGCGTAGTGACCCTTGTCGAACGGCGCGGTCACCAGTCGCACGATCGCGACGAGAGGCACCCAGACGATGATCACGACGCCGAGCACGAGCCATGCCCACACCGACAGAACTGTTCGCACGATCGGATTGCCCAGGACTCGTCGGCGCAGGGTGCGAGCAGCCATGGGAGACATCGTGGCATGAATCCGCTCGAGCGTGCACATAGCCTCTCGACGTGCGACGACCATGGTTGCTCGGCCTGCTTGCACTGGTCGCGTGCAGCCATTCGGCCGCGGCGCTACCCCCGGCGGTGAAGGCAGTAGTGGATCTCGGCAGCCAATCACGGTGGATGACCAACGGCGACGATCCGTGGGATGTGTTCGTCTGCCATGTTCCGGCCGATTCGCAGTCGCTCGTCTACGCCGGGCTGCCGTTGAGGCTGCCGCTCACACCCGATGAGCTCGCCGGCGTTCTCAACGCGAAGGTCACCGCGTACTTCGACGCGTTGTCGCACGGGGCCTACAGGCCGCGATTCAGCTCGGCTGGCGAAGTGACCATCGCCGCGACCGACGAGCCCCAAGCATGCGTCGACATGGCGCTCGCGGCAGATCGTGGCAACGCTCATGGGGTGATCGCGATAGCGGACGCCGAGCACAACCCGACGGTGCCGGGTGGCTCCGCCAACCCCGGCAGCGCCTGTGCCGATCCTCCATGCCTCGCAACGACGACGCGGCGATCGGCATACGTCGGGGCCGCGGACTTCAACCCCGAGTGGGCAGGTCAGCCACCGATGGACCTCGTCGAACACGAGATCGGCCATGCCCTCGGCTGGCCCCACAGCGGCTTCGACGAGTCGCGAAGCGAACCCGAGCACAGCGGGCTCGATGTGATGAGCAACAGCGCCGCACCGCGCGACGTGCACCCCGAGCGCCGCGACGCTCCGGACACCTTGGCCATCAACCGCCTCAGCGCGGGATGGCTGCCGATGTCGGCAGTGCATGTCGTCTCGTCTGAGGGCGACACGGTGGAGCTGTCCCCCTCGACCGGCCGATCCGGCACGCGCTTGGCCGTCGTCGCGCTCGACAACCATCGCTTCATCACCGTCGAGCTCCTCGCCGCTGACGGCTTCGACGACCATCTTCCGGCGAGCGGAATCGCCGTGCACCTCGTCGACGGCGCCGGCGCGAACCGTAGCCAGACGCCCTTGATCGGCGTGGCCCCCTACACCGATTTGCTCACTGCCGGTGAAACCCTGGCGAGCAACGGCTGGACCGTGTCAGTGGCTCCCGGCTGGAGGGTGATGGTAAAACCTGCGGGAAGTGTGCCTACTGTGAGTGGTTGATGGCGTCCGACGTGGATGAACTGATGGCTGCGGCCAAGGCGGTGCAGGCGCATGCCTATGCCCCATATTCACGATTCCGGGTCGGGGCCGCTGTTCGCACCGCAAGCGGAAGAGTGTTCTCCGGTTGCAACGTCGAGAACGCCGCGTACCCGCAGGGCTCGTGCGCCGAGGCCGGGGCCATCTCGGCCATGGTGGCAGCTGGGGAGCGCGAGATCGTCGCCGTTGTCACCGTGTGCGACGGCGAGGCCATCGGTACATGCTGTGGCGGATGCCGGCAGCGTTTGCGCGAGTTCGCTGGTGGGAACACTCCCATCTATGCCGCAGGACCTGAGGGTGTGCGGGCGACCTTCACGTTGGACGAACTGCTGCCACATTCGTTCGGGCCAGAGCATCTCATAGAGTTCCAACAATGAAAAATAGGGAGAGAACATGACCGAGAAAAAGATGCGCCTTGTCCTAGGAAGTGCCTGCTTGCTGGCCTTCGTCGTTCCGGCGTGCAGCAGCGACAAGAAGGCTTCCACCAGCACCGGCGCGCCAGCGGCGACCAGCGCGGCCGGAACGACAGCTGCAGCCGGTACGACAGCTGCGAGCGGCACGACAGCTGCGAGCGGTACGACTGCAGCGGCCGGCACAACGGGCGCAGCGGCATCAGGCGGAATGACGATCTCGGGCTTCAACTTCGGCACCACCAGCGCCACCGCTGGTCAAGAGTTCACCATCACCAACAATGACCCCGCGCCCCACACCGTGACCGATGATGCGGGTTCGTTCGACGTCAACGTGGCCGGCGGCGGCACGGCGACGCTGACGATCCCCGCAGCGGGCACGTACCAGATCCACTGCAAGATCCACGCCGCTATGAAGGGCACCATCACCGTCGCCTGAGCCGCCTACGCTCATGGCGTGTCCTCAGCGCGCCTTCCATATCTCACTGCCAAGCTGCAGGGTTTCGGGACAACGATCTTTGCCGAGATGAGTGCGCTTGCCGTTTCGACGGGAAGCGTCAATCTCGGCCAAGGTTTCCCCGATACCGACGGGCCGCGCGAGGTGCTCGACGCAGCAATTGCAGCAATCAACAGCGGTATCAACCAGTATCCCCCTGGGCCCGGGATGGCGGTCCTGCGCGAGGCGATTGCCGATCATCAGCAGCGGTTCTACGACCTGCGGTACGACCCGGGATCAGAGGTGTTCGTCACCACGGGCGCAACTGAGGCGCTGGCCGGAGCTTTGATGGGCCTACTCGACACGGGCGACGAGGTGGTGCTGTTCGAGCCGATGTACGACAGCTATCAGGCGTGCATCTCTCTGGCGGGCGCCGTGGCCAAACCAGTCACCTTGCGCCCGCCGGAGTACCGTTTCGACCCAGATGAACTTCGTGCGGCCATCACGCCGAAGACGAAGCTGCTCCTGATCAACTCGCCGCACAACCCCACCGGGCATGTCCTCGACACGGCGGAACTGCAGGTCATCGCCGACCTCGCAAACGAGCACGACCTCCTTGTGATCACCGACGAGGTATACGAGCACCTCGTGTTCGACGACGCGAAGCACGTTCCGCTGGCGGCGCTGCCTGGAATGCGCGACCGCACACTGGTCATCTCAAGCGGCGGCAAGACGTTCAACACGACAGGCTGGAAGATCGGCTGGATCTGCGCCCCGCCGCCACTGCTCGCCGCGGCACGCACGGCCAAGCAGTTCCTGACGTATGTCAGCGGCGCGCCGTTCCAGCCGGCGATAGCCGTTGGCCTCGGTCTGCCCGATTCCTTCTTCACCAACTTCGCCGCCGACATGCAATCCAAGCGCGACCGGTTGCTGCCTGGGCTGCACGCAGCAGGATTCACGGTGTACCCGACTCATGGCACGTACTTCGTCACCGTCGACATTCGCCCGATACAACCAGACGGCGATGGCATGGCGTTCTGCCGAGCCCTGCCTGGTCGGTGCGGCGTAGTGGCGATCCCCAACGAGGTGTTCTACGCCAACCGTCACGAGGGCCGACACCTCGTCCGGTTCGCGTTCTGCAAGCGGCCGGAGGTTCTGGACGAGGCCGCCGAGCGACTGGCCAAACTGGCCACCGGATAGTCTGCGGCCATGCGCGTCGCGGCCATTCAACACGACATCGTCTGGTGTGATCGGCAAGCCAACTTCGCCCACATCGCGCCACTGATCGCCGGCGCCGCATCCTCCGGCGCGCGCCTGATCCTGCTGACCGAAACCTTCTCCACCGGATTCGCCACGGATCGCGACGACCTCGGCGAACCGCAAGGAGGGCCGTCGTCGCAGTTCCTCGTCGAGCAGGCGCGTCTGCACGAGGCATGGGTGGGCGGCTCGTGTCCGGAGATCGCTGTCGATGCGCCGAGCGACGACCAACGCCCGCACAACACGTTCATCCTTGCCGCGCCGGACGGCACCGAACACCGTTACCGCAAGATCCATCCGTTCACGTATGGCGGCGAGACAAAGCATTTCCGCGGCGGCGATCAGTTCGTCACCGTCGATGTCGAGGGTCTGCGAGTCAGCTTGTTCGTGTGCTACGACCTTCGCTTCGCCGACGAGTTCTGGCAGCTCGCCGACAGCACCGACGTGTACCTCGTTCCGGCCAATTGGCCCGAAGCGCGGCGGTTGCCGTGGACAACGCTTCTCCAAGCGCGAGCCATCGAGAACCAGGCGTACGTCATCGGCTGCAACCGCGTCGGAAGCGGTAACGGGATCACATACAGCGGCGACTCGAGGATCGTCGACCCACTCGGCGAAGTGCTGGCCAGCGCCGCCCAGATCGAGAGCATCCTGCTCGCCGACATCACCGCCGAGCGAGTAGCCGAAGTGCGTGATCGCTTCCGGTTCCTGCAGGACCGTCGGTAGCCCCGCGAGCACGGAGGCAGCGCCTGTGGGCTCGGGCTCAGCGACCGTTCCCGAGTTGATGCTGGGTTGCTGGCGGCGAGCCTGGATCGAGCTCTCCAACGGCAGCCGCGATGAGACGACTTCTGTCGTCTGGCTGCAAACCGATTCGTCGATGGTGGACATTCGCGTGGACACCGTCCGCCGCGGGCTCTCGGATCGCCGCAGCTTTCGAGATTGCACCGACGATGATTTGCGCGCAATTGCCGCGAGCGATGCAAGCAGTGGCTTCACCGAGTGTGGCCCGGTCGTGGTCGGCGCCAGCGGCCTGCGTCAGGCGACCGCTAGTTGGCACACGCGTGGTCACGGCGTGAACTTTCAACCGGTGTCCGCCTTCCCGGAGCCGGGAGAGATGAGCTGGAACGAAGATGGGACGGTGATGTTCGAACGGGCGCCTAGTGGCGCGTACCGCGAGGAATGGCGACTCGTGCCCGGCAGTCGAGAGCCGCTGGCCGTCTCGCGTATCGGTGACGGCTTCGTCTACCGCGCCGGCGACACCGCAGTGCTGGTCCGCGACCGAACCGTTCCGATCCCGCGCCAAGCCCGCTTGCTCGAGTTGCTGGACGAATACAAAGAGGACCGAGCGATGATGGAGGCGCTGCTCAACTGCGAGTTCAGTGTCGCGGAGCGATGCGGCAACCAATGGCTCGTTACCATCTCGACTCTGCCGTGGAAGGAGGGCAAGTCGTTCGATGTCGATCTTCAGTGAACTGGCCGAATACGCACTGCTTCCGTTCACGGAAGCGCGCATGCTTCCCGCGGCCGCATACACCTCTGAGGAGGTGCTGGCAGAGGAGCATCGTCGCATCTTTTCGCGTGAGTGGACGTGCGTAGGCCGTACCGCCGATCTCCCGCGATCCGGCGACTACCTCACTGCCCAGATCCCGTCAGCCGACCCGTCGTACGTCGGTGAACACCGTTCGATCATCGTGCTGCGCGGCGACGATGGATCGATCACTGCGCTCGACAACTCGTGCATCCATCGGGGTTCGCCGTTGCTGCACGAATGTGGCAACGAGTCGCGGATCACGTGTCCGTATCACGCGTGGGTCTACCGGCTGGATGGTCAGCTGATCGCTGCGCCTTACATGAACCGCACGATCGATGCGACCGGGAAGGCCTTCGATCCGGCCGACCATCGCCTCACCTCGCTTCGACTGGAGGAATGGGAGGGCTTCCTGTTCGTCAACCAAGATCCCGACGCTCCGGAGCTCGGTTATCGGCTGACGGAGCTCGGCGAAGTCGTCGGTCGTTACCGCACGGCCGGATACGTCCCAGTCCATCATCAAATCGAGGTGTGGGACACCAATTGGAAGCTCCTCTACGAGAACTTCATGGACGCCTATCACGTGTTCAAGGTCCACAAGAACAGCTTCGCCAAGAATGGCGACAACACGTCGAAGACCACGATGCACGACGGGACCGATCATCTCGCGTATCACCTCGTCGGTCACGACGCGAACGCCAGGTCCGGTGTGGCCCATCCGTCGAACACGACGCTGGAAGGTGATTGGCGGCACACGATCGTGCTCGGCGCGGCATTTCCGACACACGTCATGCAACTGCAGCCCGATTGGTTGTGGTACCTGCAGCTCAGCCCGCTCGATGTCGGCAAGGTGCGTATCCGCTGGGACGTTTCCGTCGCCCCCGAAGTGCTTGCAGACCAATCCGATCCCGATCGCTACATCGCCGATCTGCTGCGCCTGCTCAACCTCGTCAACGCCGAGGACCGACCAATCGTCGAAGGGGTGTTCCAAGGGTTACGCAGACCGGCCGTGGTTCGCGGTCCGTTGTCCTACCTCGAGCGCAACGTCTACGACTTCGACAGGTACCTCGCCCGCTCACTGACGGAAACTTGATGCACATTGCGATGTCAGATGCGAAAGGAACAGGGATGACGACTGGATTCGATCACCACTACGTAGAGACTCACAACTGGGCCAAGGCGGTGGCGTTCTGGCAGAAGCTCGGCTTCGAGTTGGAGTTCGAGACCGGGCATGGCTCGGGAATGCTGCGGCACCCATCCGGTGGGCCGAGCGTGTTCGTAGCTGAGCAGTCCATCGAAGATCCGTTGGCCACGGAGATGTACCTCAGTGCTGCTGCCGACTACGAGGTGCCCGACGGCGTCGAGGTCGTCAGTCCATTCATCGAATCCCACTGGGGAACCAAGGTGATGGTGATAAAGGACCCCGACGGCCACCGGTATCGGATCCAGGCGCCCGTCGGAGACTGAATTGGGCAGACCTGCCGATCCGGTCAGCGGTAATCTCGGATCATGTCGACCGTTCGCACGCTGGCCGAGTTGGAAGCGTTGTACGACGCACCGGTGGCAACCTCCGTCATCAAAGAGATAGATCACCTCACTGAATTGCACCATGCATACATCGAGGCGTCACCCTTCGTCATCGTCGCCACCTCCGGTCCGGGTGGTGTCGACTGCTCACCACGCGGCGATCCGCCGGGGTTCGTCCGCGTCGTTGACGAACGAACGCTGCTCATGCCCGACCGGCGTGGCAACAACCGACTCGATTCGCTGCGCAACCTCGTGGTCGACCAGCGTATCGGTCTGCTGTTTCTGGTGCCCGGCGTCGGCGTGACGATGCGGGTCAACGGCACCGCTGAGATCACCACGGATCTGCAACTGCGCGAAACGTTCGCGTTCGAGGGCAAGTTGCCGACGACCGTCATCGTCGTGACGACGCAATCCGTCTACACGCAGTGCCCAAAGGCGTTGAT